>CBDTWQ010000414.1:0-2469 GCA_965364115.1 uncultured Gammaproteobacteria bacterium
GACCCTGACCCTACCATTGTGCCTTTCGCTGAAAAGAAGCGTCTTTTAAAAGGAATCATACTGCCCATCATGGTGGTGATATTTGTGCTGGGTTCAATCTATGGTGGCATCGCTTCGGTTACTGAAGCTTCGGCGGTCGGTGTATTAGGCGTCATGCTGTCCACAATGTTACGTGGCGAATTATCGTTTTCTATGCTCAAAGGGGCGTCACTACAAACCCTGTCAACCTGCGGCATGATCGTCTGGATCGGGATTGGTGCCAGCGCCCTAGTGGGTGTTTTTAACTTGATGGGTGGTATCAACTTTGTCTCTTCGCTAATCACCGGTATCTCCGACAGCCCGATTATTATCATTTTGTTTATGATGTTTATCCTGTTTGTGCTCGGTATGTTTCTCGACTGGGTCGGCATCGCATTGTTGACGATGCCCATTTTCGTGCCCATAGTGATCACGCTTGGCTATGACCCGGTTTGGTTCGGTGTGCTGTTTGCGATGAATATGCAAATTAGTTTTCTTTCACCTCCTTTTGGGCCGGCGGCTTTTTACCTCAAGAGTGTCGCGCCGCCAGACATTAGCCTCGGTGAAATCTTCCAGTCCATGATCCCCTTCATCTGTATCCAGGTGTTTGCGGTCGCATTGTTAATTATTTTCCCAGGGATTACAGGCCGATGAAAATTACTAAACTGACCACCTGGCAAGTTCCCCCCCGCTGGCTTTTCCTTAAAATTGAGACCGACGAAGGTGTTGTCGGTTGGGGTGAGCCTGTGATCGAAGGCCGCGCAGCGACTGTGGAAGCGGCCGTGCATGAATGCTCGGAGATGCTAATTGGTCGCGACCCCCGTCGAATCGAAGACATTTGGCAGACGCTTTACCGTGGCGGTTTCTACCGGGGTGGGCCGATATTGATGTCAGCGATTGCCGGCATCGACCAGGCACTTTGGGATATCAAGGGTAAAGCCCTGGGTTTACCCGTTCACGAATTGTTGGGCGGTGCGGTGCGAGACCGTATGCGCATGTATTGTTGGATCGGTGGTGATCGCCCGGGCGAAGTCGAAAGTCAGGCTAAAGCAGCGGTTGGGCGTGGTTTCACTGCTTTCAAGATGAATGCCACCTCGGAAATGGCGATTGTCGATTCACATGACAAAATTGAAGAAGCGGTAAACCGGGTTGCTAGCGTTCGCGAAGCAGTCGGTTCAAACATTGGTATTGCGATCGATTTTCATGGCCGAGTGCATCGGCCCATGGCCAAGGTTCTATTGCGCGAGTTAGAGCCATTTCACCCGCTGTTTGTCGAAGAACCGGTATTACCCGAGCACTTGCACTGTCTGCCGCAAATTGCTAGCGGGCTGTCCTACCCGATTGCTACTGGCGAACGCCTCTACACCCGCTTTCAATTTCGTGACCTATTCGAAGCGCGCATGGTCGATATCATCCAGCCCGACATCAGTCACTGCGGTGGCCTCACGGAAGCTCGCAAAATTGCGGTAATGGCCGAAGCCTACGATGTTGCACTAGCGCCTCATTGTCCACTCGGGCCTTTGTCGCTGGCCGCTTCTTTGCAACTGGATTTCCTGTCACATAACGCCTTCATCCAGGAGCAAAGCATCGGCATACATTATAACGTAGGAAACGACGTGCTTGATTACCTGGTCGATCCCGAGCCGTTGAACATCGTCGATGGTTATGTGCCGTTAATGACCCGTCCTGGCCTGGGGGTAGAGATCAACGAGGACTTCGTTATCGAACAGGCGGCTAAAGGCCACAGTTGGCAAAATCCATTGTGGCGTCATCAGGATGGCAGTGTCGCCGAATGGTAGCGGTAGCGGCGCAGCCCGCATTCGATAGGGTGCCCGCGACCATACTGGAACGATGCTAGATTGGCATCACTGCGAGGTGTCGGCTTGGCTATTAACCATCGTTGGAAAACCCAAGCATGAACGATCTAAATTCCAAAATATCTTTTAGGTCAGCCCGTCCGGTGGTTGTGATGGGTGTTTCCGGTTGCGGTAAGTCGACCGTAGGGGCTGCGTTAGCCGGGAGGATGAATAAGTCTTTTATCGACGCTGATGATTATCATCCCAAAGCTAATTTAGAAAAGATGTCGCGTGGCATTCCTTTGGACGATGACGATCGTTGGCCCTGGCTGGAACGCATCGGCAAAGTTCTGGGGGAGCATTGTCGGCGCGAAGGTATGGTGATCTGCGCCTGTTCCGCCCTTCGTCGCGTGTATCGTGAACGCCTGAAAAAAGCAGCAGGCGAGCCCATCTTATTTGTCTATTTAAATGGCGGCGAAGAAACCATCTCACGCCGATTGTGCGTGCGTAGTGATCATTTCATGCCAACCGAACTACTGGAAAATCAATTTGCCACACTGGAGCCACCGACGGCAGAAGAAAACCTACTATCGGTCGAAATCGACATATCGGTGTCAAAACTAGCCGCTCATATACATAAGCAAATTTTGATCGC
>CBDTWQ010000415.1:0-2459 GCA_965364115.1 uncultured Gammaproteobacteria bacterium
CGACGTTAGCGCAGCAGGCGTGGTTTTCTTGTGGTGAAAAATCGCACTCAGTACTACCCACGTCGCCCGCGTTACGCCATGGACTTTCAGGCGATCTTCAAAGTCGTATTCAAGTGACTTGGCAAGGAGCTCCACCCAGTAACCAGTGCTGGTCATGATGGTGTAGTCGTCATCGTTAGGTGTTTCAGGCATCAACCTATTCCTTGATCCAGACAATATTTGTTTTTAACAATAGTTGACTATATCAATTATATCTCAAAATATAAAATCGTGTGAACTACCTATGGTCCGAAGCTGCCGCCAAGTGCCAGGTGAAGATTGACGCGCTGAGCGAGGTGCTCACCGCGAATTCGAATCAGGCCGACTCCCTGTTTGGTTCGGACGAGATCGGCGAGCTGGCGGAATAATGCGACCGACTCTTCGGTGAATTCAACGGTCAGTGCCGTTTCTGAAGCGAGAACCACGCCTTTGCAATTGCTGCGGCCATGGATTGTCGTGCAAAATTGAAGTCGGCCTTGCTGGCGGCGGGTGATTACGCGCTCTCGCAAAGCTACCTAGAACGTATAGGTGAAGAATACGGCAGGTCCAAAAAAGTCGAAATCTATATTTACATCTACCCGTGCAGTTTCATCTTCAACCACGTCGAGGAAGAACCATTTAACGCCACCACCAATACCGAGGTTTTTTCCCAGTTGATATTGAGCACTGACGTTGGCCTCAATCAGACGCCCGTATATATCTCCAATTTCCAAAGCGAACCCTTTTACCATTGCATGGCCCGTCAGCCGCGGCGTCAACGCATAATTGATACCGAGTCCGAAATGCGGCAATGGTAATTTCGTTTTCTCTACCTCAACATTAGGTTCGTCCGGCAATACGAAAACCGGCTCTCCATTTACGATCAAGTTTCCCGAGAGGGCCAAGTTGGCATTGACTCTCATGCCATGCAGGCCAGCCAACAAGTTCATACTCGTTCTTGAGTTTTCAAAAAAGCGGTACTGATAGGTAAAGCGGTTAATTCGAACATTGAATGATGACGCAATCTGGCCATTCGCAAGAATCGTAGTGTCCCCAATAGCCAACGATCTTTCGACCGCCCTTAGCCCATTACGACCCAAATCGAAGAATTCCCATTCAAGGATGTGTTTCGGAGAAAATCTCCAGGAAGCGCCGCCATAAAGAGTCGTTTTGCTCTCAGACATTCCAAGATCTCTTTCGAAAACCAGGCCATCTCCAATTTGGCCAAGTTCGGAATCGATGCGAATAGATGAATCGAGGTCCGCAAAAAAAACGCCGACTCTTAGTTGAAACACGCTGTCCCGGAGAGCAGAGACAGGTTCATTGCTTTCCCCGGCAGATACCCCAGAAAATGCGAGCAACAACGCCGCAAGAAAAAACCTGTGTTCAGTGCTCAAGTAAATACAGCTCCAGCAGTCCACTCATCAGAATCGATACGTTGCACCACCGAAAACGTTTTTCCGTGACCAGCAAGAGTAGGCGCCCCTAGGCGAAAGTAGGCGCTCCAGGAACGCACTGATTGATGACGTTTTAGCATCGGTATCAATTCTCGCTGATAATTGAAATTTTTCCATCACCAACGTCACCGATTCAATTTCACCGATCACAGGTAAAGCTGGTTTCTCTTTTCCCTGCGTTGCTGTCACAGCCAATGCCATGAAAGCAAAGGCAAGCAGACTCATATTGGACTTCATCATGCGATAGCTTTACAAGGAATGACTGGCTGATCAATGCCTTTCAGTGTGCATTTGCATGCGCTAAAGATACGGAGAGAATAACCGAGCCGCACCATTGCGTAATTTGATCGAAAATGACAGGGACTCAATTTCCTCGACCGTCACCAAATGCGCATGTTCATTCTTTTGATCGATAATTGCATCTAATTTTCGCGCTAATTCCACACTGTAACACTCGATGTTGTATTCAAAGTTCAAGCGCATGCTACGGGCATCCCAATTGGTTGAACCAATCAATGACCAAAGACCATCCACGATCACAACCTTGGTATGATCAAACGGGTCCGGTGTCATATAAACCCGACATCCTTTTTCAATTAATTGCGGTAACTGAGGAATCACCGCCCAGTTCATAACAGCGATGTTATTTTTTGAAGGGAGGATAATATCCACTTCCACCCCTCGTAAAGCCGTGACTGCCAATGCCTTAAGAAGGGCGGATTCAGGCAAAAAATAGGGTGTTACAATACGAACCCGTTTTGTGGCCACGGCAAGAGCCCCCAAGATCACTTCGTTGATTTTATCGATATCTTCATCCGGGCCATCAGGGATACCTCGCGCTGCCACCAGGCCACATCGCTCCAGGGGAGGAAACCAAGTGGGTCCAATCAACGATTCCTGGGTCGTAAACGCCCAATCTACGGCGAATGCTTCCTGAAGCTCAGCGACCACAGGCCCTTCAATTTGAAAATGCAAACAGGCGAC
>CBDTWQ010000416.1:0-2454 GCA_965364115.1 uncultured Gammaproteobacteria bacterium
CCGGCGCCAATCAGGGTGGTTAAAAAAATCACTGAAATTGCAGGTTTCATCGCGCCTACCAGGAGGTTGAATCATCGAGCGTGGTTCGGGTGGTTGGCGCCCGCTGACCACGGTCTTCTTTCTTCAGTGGGTTACCGACCCGCAACAGATCCTCCTCGTGGACGCTAATCTCAACCTTACGACGCGGCAAGTAGTGATTGGCCGGCTGGCTGCCCCACTCCGGCATCAGCTGATAACCGTTGGCTTCGACTATCGCTTTCGAGGCTTCGGATTCAGGGTCATGGATATCGCCATAGATCCTTGCGCTGGTCGGGCATGACAACACGCAAACAGGCTTGCGCTCTTCTTCGGGTAAGCTTTCATCGTAAAGCCGATCGACGCAGAGCGTGCATTTTTTCATTACCTGCTGCTGCTCATCGATTTCGCGCGCACCGTATGGGCAGGCCCAAGCACAATATTCGCAGCCGATGCACTTATCATAATCGACCAAGACAATGCCATCTTCGGGTCGTTTATAACTCGCGCCGGTTGGGCAAACTGGAACACAAGGCGGGTCTTCACAATGCAGACAAGACTTCGGAAAATGGATTGTTTGAGTGTCAGGAAACTCGCCCACTTCAAACGACTGCACCCGATTGAAAAAAGTGCCGGTTGGTTCAGCGCCATAAGGGTTACGATCTACCATCGGGCCCGCTTCACCCGAGGTGTTCCATTCCTTACAACTGGTGACGCAAGCGTGACAGCCCACACAGGTGTTAAGGTCAATTACTAGCGCGAGTTGTGTCATGAACTTAATCCTTTGACAAAGGCCTGCCATTTGCCTCGCGCAGGCTCCATTCCAGGCACCCGCGGTTGGCTTTCGAATTGTGGCGAAGTTTGTTTTGGCTCGTGCTCGCCTGCCTTGTAAACCCGAACCCGCAAATCATACCAAGCCGCTTGACCGGTAATTGGGTCAGAGTTAGAGAATCGTGTCTCGCCCTGCCCTGACGGAATTTCTTCGCTGATCAAATGGTTAAGCAAAAAACCTTTTTGCGATTCATTGGCGTTGGCGTCGAGTGACCAAGCGCCCGAGGCCTTGCCAACCGCATTCCAGGTCCAGACCGTGCCAGGTTCGACCGCTTCGCTGAACCGACACATGCACCGCACCCGACCATGCGCCGACTCCACCCAGATCCAGTCACCGTCGTCGAACTGATTCTCGAGGCCCACTTTTGGGTTGAGATAAAGGTAGTTATGCGCATGGATTTGACGCAACCAAGCATTCTGCGAGTCCCACGAGTGATACATCGCCATCGGTCGTTGGGTGATCGCATTCAACGGATATCGTTGCTGATCAATGGTCTGTGTTTCCAGCGGTTCAGAATAAAACGGCAATGGGTCAAAGTGAGTGGCCACGCGATCACGCAAATGGTCGGGTGGTTGGCGCCCAGCACGCTTACCTTCTGCAGCCAAACGGAAACGCTGTAAGACTTCAGAATAGAGATGAATATTGACCGGGTCAGTGTAGCGAATTAAGCCGTGGTCTTGCGCCCAATGTAAATAACCTCGGTTCCAATTACGCATGTATTGGTACGATCGTGGCAATTCATGTTGATAAACGCAATTATTCTTGGCGTACATTTCCCATTGGTTCGGGTTGGGTTCGCCGCGCATAAATTTATCACCGTCTTTGCCTCGCCAGCCCGCCAGAAAACCAATTCCAGAACCTGGCTCGGTCTCATAATTGATCACCAAGTCTTTATAATCTTTGAACTTACGACTGCCATCCAAATTCATGAAACGCGGCAACTTCAAACGACTACCAAGTTCCACTATTACGTCTTGAAACGGTCGGCATTCGCCCTTCGGCGGCACTACCGGAACCCGCACTGAGTCTGCTGGGCCTTCGAACTCGGAGATCGGTCGATCTAACATTGACATCGCGTCATAGCGTTCGAGATAAGTGGTGTCAGGTAAAACGATGTCGGCAAAGGCGATTGTCTCTGAATGAAACGCATCGCAAACCACCAGGAAAGGAATTTTATATTCGCCTTGTTGATCTTTATCAACCAACATTTCGCGCACCCGTTCGGTGTTCATCGAGGAGTTCCAGGCCATATTCGCCATGAACAACATCAGCGTGTCGATCGAATAGGGGTCACCGCGCCAGGCATTGGTGATCGCGTTATGCATCAGCCCGTGGACTGACAGCGGATACTCCCATGAAAACCCTTTATCGAGTCGCACTGGCCCACCGTCTTGATCGACAAATAAGTCTTCGGGAGAAGCCGGAAAGCCCAACGGCATACCTTCTAATGGTGCGCCTGGTTGAACCGCGTCGGGTGAATTAGGTGGCTTGGCACAAGGGGGAATCGGCCTCGGGAACGGTGCCTTATGGCGAAATCCACCTGGCCGGTCAATGGTGCCGAGTATGGTCATCAAAATAGCTAGCGCGCGAACGGTTTGAAATCCATT
>CBDTWQ010000417.1:0-2450 GCA_965364115.1 uncultured Gammaproteobacteria bacterium
CGACGGCTAGACATAGCGCAAGACACATACTGGCGGAGAGCCCTCGAAATCCACCTGCTTCACCTTCCATCACTTCAAGGTGCATTCCCTGCGGTAAGGCGAGGGGGCTTAAAGTGGAGTCTGTCAGGGTAACCAGAGGCACATTTTGCTCTGCACAAATACCGACGAGGTCGCTGGTGTAGGTTGAATAAGGGTGAAAACTAATCGCAATCAATGCATCGTTGTCCTGCATTAATCGCGCTTTTTCGAGCATCAGACCAGAGCTACTCTCGAGCAAATTAACCTGGCAACCGAGCTTTACGAGCAAATAATTCAGATAAGCGGCCACCGGCAGAGATCGGCCTTGACCAACAATATAAACGGTTCGCGCGACGGCAAGTTTTTGGCTAGCTGCGCTGATCGCAGCCTCGTTTATTTTCTGGTCGATTCCCTCAATCGAATGCCGCGAAGAGTCAACAAATCGTTTCAACGCGGTTTGCGTGGGTGCTTCGGTTTGCTCGAAATGGTTCAGGCGCGAAGGGTAGGGCTCAGGTATGTGCCGCATGCTGGTTTGAAAAACCGCCTTCATCTCGCTAAAGCTTTGATATCCGATGGCTTTGGCAAAGCGGACCAGCGTGGAAGGGTTAACGCTTGCGTGATTGCCAATGGTAGCAATGGTGTTTAACGCGACCACATCAGGGTTATTCATTACGAACATTGCGACCGCTTGTAGCCTTTTTGGCAACTGCAAATAATGGATCTGTATCCAAGGCTTCAGTTCGTTATAAACCCTCGGTGGACTCTCATGAATGGTATCGCTTGTATCGCCCATGTGCGCTAGATCAGTCGTCGAAAACAAGCAGTATACAGAATAAATAATCCAAACGAAATATTTATTCTTTCGAGGTGCCTAGTTACCGCTCAATTATCAACACACGCGGTCGAATAGGTCTGAATCAGTGATTGATTTCATTCGATAAATCAGCTCCGGCGTTGTGGAACGAGGAAAAATATTTTCTCGGTTAGACTATTTTTGATGACAGCGATTGTCGGAATTCCGATCTGTTTACGGTTTCGATTCACTGACGGATAGGATTAAAAAATCTTGAATCTAGGGTTTTGCGGTATGATGCTTTGATGATTTATCGAGTGAAATGCTAATAATGAAAACGATAATGTTGTTCCTGTGTCTTTGCGCTGTTTCGAATTTCGCTTTGTCAGGGAATCAAGAGCTCCCGGTTGAGGGCGCGTTACAAAATCCCTTGCTAGATCTAGATTTTGAGGATTGCGCAAGCCACGGTGGGCAAATTCAAAGAATCTGTATGACGGGCAGGAAAGCCTGCGTAGTTGAATATTTGGACGCCGGTAAAACCTGTGAGGATAGTGAAGAATGCCAAGGAAGCTGCAGACTAAAACATAAATTCGTCAAGACTGGTGCACCTGCCGTGGGTCAGTGCTCGTTGAATAATGATCCCTGTGGTTGTTACCAAAACGTCCGCAATGGAATCGCTGGATCTGCGATATGCTTGGATTGAGTTGAGAGTATGTGAACTGGTCTGATGATTACCACTTTTAGCTTATCCCATGGCAAGTTAGCTAAATCGATTTCGGTATGATGCCCTATTAACCATTGATTCAGGTTTATTTCCAAAGCGATTTTAAAATAAGCCCGCATCACGACTAATTTTGGTGCCTTCGAACGATTCATTTGGCGGCATCAACCGGTTTTATTAAGTCGTTGATTTAACTTTCATTGTGGTGATTTTTGTTTCAATCTGACCGGCAATGTTGCCACCTAAATTCCAGTTACCAATTCCAGTTACCAATTCCAGTAATTATCGCAAAGCTAAAAATAGAGCTAGCTAAAATGAGAAAAAGGTAACAGACTGCAAGAATAATAATAAAAGAATACCCAGCAGAAAGTTCAAGATCCTCGCACAAACTATAGGCAAAGAAGTAGCTGTAAAGCGCTTGTGCCTAGTAATACCCACTAGTTTAGAAATTATTCTAGAGTAATTTTGTCTTTCGTGATGGCGCAATCGCGCGTTATGTTAAGTCCCGAGAAATTATTTATGGAGATGCCTTGTGATTCTTTTGAAAGAAGCGTTCTTGCGCTTTTGGTCCAATATTAAATCGAGCTTTTATTGGACATCGCTTATGGTGTTCCTGTTTTTGTCCACGAGCACCAGTGGGCAGGTAACAGGTCAAGTTTTGTTGCCAGCACAAACCGCCCTCAGTACTAGTGTTTTATTAAGTACTGGGCCGGGCGAGACGCACCAACTTTCTCTTGAGCAAGGCTATCTCGAAGGTTCTCAGAGTCGTAGCGGCGAATTCGCTGCGGGTGAACAAGTGGGAATTACCGTCGATGACACTGTCTTAACAAAAGAATTTGATCGATGGATGGTTGGTGCTCGACCCCAAGCCAATAATGGAACCGCACTAGGAAACGCTCAGGTTGATGCCGGCGGCAA
>CBDTWQ010000418.1:0-2450 GCA_965364115.1 uncultured Gammaproteobacteria bacterium
TGAATCGGATAGCGTTCCGCCGCTTGTTTCAAACCCATCGAAAAGTCTTTCAACCAGGCGTCACGGCTATCCGGCAATGTAATTGAAAGCAAAAACCAGACCGGCTCGGCGGCCATCGCCGCAAGATCACTTAAGTTCACAACCAAAGATTTGTAAGCAATATCGCTTGGATGGGTTTCGATCGGAAAATGAACGCCTTGAACCAGGGTATCCATGCTAACCACTAGCTGATGTCCTACCGGCAAGTCGAGCACCGCAGCGTCATCGCCAATCCCGAGCTGGGTATTGCAATGCGCCTTACCGATAGCTGTAAAATAGCGCTCTATAATTGTGAATTCGTCGCTCGCCACGCCCTTTCCTATCTATCCCTTCACTGATCGATTTGCCAATCGCCCATCAACCACGTTCGAGCTGTCGAAGTTCCTTGCTTAACGGGTCGAGCACGCCATTGACGAACTTATGGCTTGAATCCGCGCCATAGACTTTCGCCAAAGCCACGGCCTCATTGATCACAACCTTAAATGGAATTTCAAGGTGGTTTTGCATCTCATAAACAGCAATCCTGAGAATATTGATTTCGATTGGGTCGAGATGGTTTTCCATCCCGGTCACGTGAGGTTTATAGAGCAGGTCTAATTCGGCAGCTTGCGGCGGAATTTTATAGAGCAGCTCGAGAAAATATTCTGGGTCGCCCGATTCGACGCCCTGCTCCTGCAAAAATTGGTCACGGATCCAATCTAGGTCCTCACCCGACAGTTGCCACTGATACAACGCTTGCAAAACTTTGTCGCGAGCGTGTCGGCGTTTTTTCACAAAGCGCGGTTTATCACTCACTGCTAGGCTGACTTAATTTTGCGTAACAAACTAATCATTTCCAACGCGCTCATCGCCACATCAGCGCCTTTATTGCCCGCTTTAGTGCCGGCGCGTTCAATCGCCTGCTCGATCGTGTTGGTGGTCAAAATGCCATTCAAAACAGGCGTCGAGTGCGCCAAAGCTAACGAAGAAAGCGCCTTCGCGCTCTCTCCAGCAACAATGTCGTAATGAGAGGTCGACCCGCGAATCACCGCACCTAGTGCGATCACCGCATCAAATTGGTTGGTTTCCAAATAGGTTTGCACCGCTAGCGGAATCTCAAGTGCACCGGGCACATGACTAACGATGACTTCCTTGACGGGTATGCGGGCTCGCTCTAAAACATCCAACGCACCATCCAACAAACTTTCGACAATAAAACTGTTAAAGCGCCCAACCACTATCGCGATTCGAGCCTCGTCGACCGTCAGGTCACCGTCTATTTTATGAATCTCTGTCATGGGTTTTCGTCATCTGAGTAATATTCAACCACTTCTAGGCCAAAACCGGCCAGGCCGTGAAACAATTTGGGCGCGCTCAACAATCGCATCTTACGAACTCCAAGATTCACCAGAATCTGCGCACCAATTCCGTAGGTTCGCTGATCATCACCCCGCTCAACATCGGCATGACCGTGAATCATGCTTTCAATGCGATGCACTATGTCCTTCGGTGTTTCGGCCTGCCGCAGAAAAACAATCACCCCTTCACCCGCTTGTTCGATGGTCTGCATCACATCGCGCAATGGCCAACCCCGGCCCTTAATGCCTGACAGCGAGTCGGTCAGCGTGTTTTGCACGTGCACCCTCACAGGGATAGGTTTATCCGGATCAATCTCACCCTTCACTAGCGCTAAATGTAATTCCTGATCGATACTGTCTTCAAATGCGACTAGCGTAAATTCACCAAAATCAGTCGGGAAACGGGTTTCAGTAATACGCTCAACCGTATGTTCGTTTTCGATCCGATAACGGATCAAATCTTCAATCGTGCCGATCATCAAATCATGCAATTGCGCGAACTTTTCAAGATCTTTTCTTCTCGCCATCGAGCCATCTTCATTGAGAATTTCGACAATCACAGCGGCCGGCTCAAAGCCGGCCAAGCGCGCTAAATCACAACCCGCTTCGGTGTGACCAGCGCGAAACAACACACCGCCAGCGCGAGCCATGATCGGAAAAATATGCCCCGGCTGAACAATGCTTTCAGGGCTAGCGCTCGAGTTCACCGCAGCCAACACCGTGGTTGCTCGATCGGCTGCTGAAATACCCGTGGTAACGCCTTCGGCTGCCTCAATCGAAACCGTAAAGTTGGTTTCCATTGCGGCCCGGTTGTCGCCTACCATTAATGGCAAACGTAACTGTTTGCAGCGCTGTTCTGACAGCGTTAGGCAGATCAAACCGCGTCCATATCTGGCCATAAAATTGATATGATCGGGGGTGATCGCTTCTGCGGCAATCAGTATGTCCCCCTCATTTTCCCGATCTTCATCATCCATAATGATGACCATTTTACCGGCCTTGATATCGTTGATGATTTCTTCTGTTGAATTTAACTGCATAGCGAGCTTAATCGGTTTGATTGTCCTGTGGGCC
>CBDTWQ010000419.1:0-2442 GCA_965364115.1 uncultured Gammaproteobacteria bacterium
GCTTCGGTCAACCTCTATGTCAAGATTGAAGCCTTCAACCCGATGGGTTCGGTCAAAGACCGACTGGCGCTCGGCGTGATTGAAGCCGCTGAAAAATCAGGTGCTTTGAAACCTGGCCAAACGGTGGTCGAAGCCACCAGTGGCAACACCGGTATTGGTCTTGCGATGGTTTGTGCACAAAAAGGCTATCCGCTGGTGGTGACCATGGCCGAGAGTTTTAGCGTCGAGCGACGCAGATTGATGCGATTTCTGGGCGCCAAAGTGGTGCTGACACCAGCCCCTTTAAAAGGCAGCGGGATGGTGCTGAAAGCGCGTGAATTGGCCGAAAAAAACGGCTGGTTCATGACTCGGCAGTTCGAAAACGAAGCCAACGCAGAGACCCATTCTCGAACCACAGCGGTTGAAATCCTTAACGCTTTTTCTGAAACCCAGCTTGACTACTGGGTCACCGGCTACGGCACTGGCGGCACTTTAAAAGGCGTTTCCCGAGTGCTGAAAGAAAAAAGCCCTGGCACCAAAATTATTGTCAGCGAACCTGACTTAGCGCCGCTGTTAACTGATGGCAAGCCACAAAAACGAAACGACGACGGCTCCCCCGCCGAAAGCCACCCCAGCTTCAGCCCCCACCCAATGCAGGGCTGGACCCCAGACTTCATTCCCAAATTGGCGGATGATGCAATGGCCGCCAACAGTGCCGACGCAATCGTCACGGTTGGCAATGCAGAAGCGATGGAGTGCTCACGCAATCTCGCCACACAAGAAGGCATTTTTGCCGGAATCAGCGGCGGAGCAACGCTAGCGGCGGCACTCAAGGTCGCTGAGTCAGCAGCCGAGGGCTCCAATATTCTAGCGATGTTGCCAGACACCGGCGAACGTTATCTGAGCACGCCTTTGTTCGAGCCGATTGCCGCTGAAATGTCAGCCGAAGAAAAAGCCCTAGCTGATTCAACGCCAAGCTGTCGCTTCGAGTAATTGTCGGAAATGGGTCTGCCTCTTAGTCATTCAACACTTTGGACTCTTCGACTAACAATGAAAAACAGGGGCGCAGAAAAATGAGCTCCGGTCTTTCCAATTCATAATTATTACGTTATGGGAAGACCAGACTCCGCGGTCGTAGTGATCACTTTGTGAATCTGACCGGGTCACTACGTAAGTCAAACCTGAAGGGGTCAATCGTTGCGTTAATCGATTTTTTAAATGGTTTCCTCAAAATATTGATCCCTATCATTTGTACTGCCCGAATTGTCGACAATCAGGGTTTCGCGAGCCATAACCGATACGGCGAAAACTCCAATTAAAATCAAAACACAGACAAATCCAATAAGATTAATGACTAATTTCACATACAAGCCTGCAACCACAAAGATACATAAGAGAAAAAATAAATTGTAAGTGAAGTGTCGTGCTTTTTTAAAGGTTAAAAAAGCACGACACTTTGGGCACTGCAAACTGATAAATTGTGTTATCCCAAGACGCTTTAATAAGGAAATTTGAAATCCACAAGATGGACACTTATTCAATTTTTCAAACTCTCCTAGCATTTGGTGAGTATAGGAAATATTAACACCCTATTTTCCTCATTCCACTAGAAATGGGACGGAGGGATTAAAGTTTAATCCCTCCGTTTCCTTTATCTTTTTAGGACAGATCGATTAAGTAGATCTGTACTGGTTTTACGGTCTCTTATAAAAGTATCCAGAAATAGTTGCGCAGAACAATTTGCCTTGGTTCGCGCTTTCCTGTCATTCGTTTTCGAACCGCTGAAGCACCGCCCTCACCTGCTTACGAATTTGGAAACTGTTCGCTTCCACTATGGCTGGCACGTCACGGGTCTGCCGAATCAGCGCCACCACTGCTATTCGTTTACTTTCCAAGGGTGCATAAACTAGGTAATGCTCACCAACCGCGTGAACGCCAAGCCCCGTATTACCGATCAAGTCATCTCGTTTGGCGATCGCTTGCTGGTGTGCAGAAACATATTCGGCAGCAGCGTGGAGTTGTTCGAAATAGGTCTTTGTCCGCTCCTTGCCCCATCGAGCCAGCGACCAACCGCGCGCCGCCCGAAAATCGCCGGCAGCGGTCTCTGTTAGGACGTACGAACTGTTCCGTTTTGCCACTAGTTTTAAGATTCAGTGGCAATATCGAGAATTGATTCCTCGGAAAATCGACCTTGGCGGATATCGTCGACACCACTTAGGATATGAGCAACGGTTCCCTGCGAGGCCATGTCCCGGCGAATCAAATCACGTAAATACTCACTGGGTGTTGCATACACTCCCGCATCCCCAATGCGGCTATCGACGAAGCTTCTGAGTTCTTTGGTTAGCGACAAATTAAGACTACTGGCCATAGGATCACCCGCTGTGGTTGTTGAGAAATCGTGCCTAATGCTACCCGCTATGGCGAATAATGGCAATAAACGCCATCACTGTATCGCAATCA
>CBDTWQ010000420.1:0-2425 GCA_965364115.1 uncultured Gammaproteobacteria bacterium
TTCGATAACGTCGATATCGTATTGACCACCTATGGCACGCTAATGCGGCAAGGCTGGTTGCAGGATCAGCAATGGCGGCTATTGGTGCTGGACGAAGCACAGGCGATTAAAAACCCGGCATCCCGCCAAAGCAAAGCGATTAAGAAGCTCAAAGCGACATCGCGTATTGCGCTCACCGGAACGCCGGTTGAAAACCGTATTGGCGACCTGTGGTCATTATTCGACTTCCTCAATCCTGGCCTGCTCGGATCGGCACCACGCTTTAAGCGCTTCGTTAAGTCCCTCTCTGAACGCAGCGACAATCAATACGCACCGCTGCGCAATCTGGTTAGTCCATATATTCTGCGGCGGCTGAAAACAGATCGTTCGATTATCACCGACTTGCCGGACAAGACCGAAGTTACGGCCTATTGCGGCCTTAGTAAAATTCAGGCGGCTCTATACCAAAAGGCCGTAGCCGAACTGGCTAACGCATTACAAAATCAGGAGGGTATGAAACGGCGCGGCCTAGTGCTTGCCTACTTGATGCGCTTCAAACAAATCTGCAATCATCCCTCACAATTATCGGGTGATGGCGATTACAATCCTAAAAATAGTGGAAAATTTCAACGCCTTGCAGAGCTTTGCGAAGAAATTGCCTCGCGCCAGGAGAAATTACTGGTCTTCACCCAGTTCCGCGAAATGACCGCTCCACTGGCACTGTTCCTAGCGCAACAGTTTGGCCAGCCAGGGCTGGTCTTACACGGTGGCACCGCGGTCAAGCAGCGCCAAAAATTGGTCGAAAAATTTCAACACGAAGGAGGTCCGCCATTCTTTATACTATCGCTTAAAGCGGGTGGCACTGGCCTCAACTTGACGCAGGCAAGCCATGTCATACATTTCGATCGCTGGTGGAACCCGGCGGTAGAAAATCAGGCAACCGACCGAGCCTTTCGCATTGGTCAGAAAAAAAACGTCCTGGTGCACAAATTTGTCTGCCAGGGCACGGTTGAAGAAAAGATCGATAGCTTGATTAAGGACAAGGCCGCGCTCGCCAGCGACTTACTCGAAGGCGGCGCAGAAACCTTATTGACCGAAATGGATAATGAAGCCCTGCTGCAGCTGGTTTCACTCGATATCGAAAAAACTTAAATGAGACGGCAGAGTAAAAAATATGTCATTTGATAGATGGCCACCTTATGTGCCGGTCGCGAAACGGCGCGCAAAAGCAGAGCGCGAAATGAAAAAACTGCGCAAGCGAGGCAAGAATATCGAGCCCGTAGAAATCGAAGGCCGCAAGATAGCGCGCAGCTTCTGGGGCGAAGGCTGGTGCAAGCACCTCGAACAATTCAGCGACTACGACAACCGTCTACCCCGCGGGCGTACTTATGTTCGCAACGGTTCAGTCATTCACCTGGCGATTTCAAACGGGGAAGTCGAAGCTATTGTTAACGGTTCTGAACTTTACAATATCAAGATTACGATCAAACCGCTGCCCAAACCGAAATGGAATAAAATACGCCAACAATGCACTGGGCAAATCGGCTCGATGCTGGAGTTATTGCAGGGTAAAGTTTCTAATCAGGTGATGCAAATAGTCACTGATCCCGACGCAGGTTTGTTCCCCAATCTGCGAGAAATCAAGCTCTCCTGCGATTGCCCAGACTGGGCCGACATGTGCAAACATATCGCCGCCGTGCTCTATGGCATCGGTGCTCGATTAGACCATCAACCCGAGCTATTATTCCTGCTTAGAAACGTCGACCACGAAGCACTTATCAGTGCCGAAATCGACATGTTAACCGTCACTGATGGCACTGAAAAACGACGCCGCCTTGCGAGCGAGAATCTGTCCGATTTGTTTGGCGTAGATATTGACGAACCGCCCAAGCCTGTGAAAAGGAAATCATCAAGTGCTAGCAAAAAAGTGCCGAGCAGAAAAACAGTCAAAACAAAAGCGGTTACTAAGAAAGCTGTAGAAAAAAAACACGCCACCAAAAAATCAACCACCAAAATGCTGATGGGAATGAAATCGCCAAAAAGAAAATCGCTTCCGAAGAGTGTCATGACAAAAAAAACGTCTCGCAAGAAAATCATCAAAAAAACTGTTTCAAAAACAACCATCAAACCATTCAATCCCACACCGACCTCAGTGAAACGCCTGCGTAAACGACTCGGCCTGACGCAAACCCAATTCGCTAAATTGCTAGGATTAAGCTTGCCCAGCGTAAGCAATTGGGAAAATGCCTTCTTCAAACTAGAGCTTCGTGATCGGAGTCGCATGGCGCTCAATCGGGTGGCCGGGTTGACACAGGATGAGGCGTTGGAGGAACTGGGTCGCTTTGGATAGTGTTACGGTTTGGTGACCGTAAATCTAAAGGTTTTGTGAAGATGGCTCATATCAATCGAGACTGACCTCATTCATTACATTGCATTGATTCAGACA
>CBDTWQ010000421.1:0-2394 GCA_965364115.1 uncultured Gammaproteobacteria bacterium
CGAATCAGGGCGAACACAAAGCGAGTCGATTTTTGGGTGAATTGGGTCGATATCTTTGGGCTGTCCCAGTCTGGAATTTGGGTGTTTTGCTTGCCTTCATAAAAATGCATCGCAACTAAGTCGACGTTATTATTCGCATTTACCGACAGGCTGAAAATAAAGCTGAACGAGAGAAAAATCACCCGCAATAAGCAAGCCTTCAGCGCGTCTTGCGATGGCTTTGTTAATAGCGCTGATGGCCTGCAGGCAAGCCGCTTTGCGATCGAATTGAGAGTTAAGTTTTGCATGCTGAAAGTTAGAGTAGAGTCCCTAATATCGGGTATAGTGTGCATTGGAGTATAGGTTAACTAATTAACGATGAGTGATTCAGACAAGCTTTTTTCAGCCGCCCTCAAGGTGATCCCCGGCGGTGTTAATTCGCCCGTGCGCGCGTTTAACGCGGTGGGCGGTACCCCGCCTTTTATCGACCGAGCCGAGGGTGCTTATCTATTCGATGTTGATGGCAATCGATATATCGATTACGTCGGTTCCTGGGGGCCGATGATTGCCGGACACTCGCACCCCGAAATTCTTCAGGCGGTGATTGAGACAGCCCAAAAAGGCCTGAGTTTTGGCGCGCCGACCGAGCTCGAAGTGCGGTTAGCGCAGAAAATTTGTGAGTTGATGCCCAACATTGAGCAAGTTCGAATGACTTGCTCCGGAACCGAAGCCACGATGAGCGCGATCCGCCTCGCCCGAGGTTTTACCGGGCGCGACAAGATCGTCAAGTTTGAAGGTTGTTACCACGGCCACGGCGATTCGCTATTGGTCAAGGCCGGCTCAGGTGCGCTGACTCTCGGTGTGCCGAGTTCGGCCGGTGTACCCGCCTCATTGGCCGATCATACGATCACGCTCGAATACAATAATGCGGCGGAAGTGGTCGAGTTGTTCGAAAGAATGGGCGATCAGATTGCTTGTATTATTGTTGAGCCGGTTGCCGGCAACATGAATTGTGTGCCGCCGGTAGACGGCTTTTTGCAAAGTTTACGCGATTGTTGTGATCAGCATGATAGCTTGTTGATTTTCGATGAAGTGATGACCGGCTTCAGGGTCGAACTGGGCGGTGCCCAAGCTCGCTACGGTATCAAGCCCGATTTAACCACTCTCGGTAAGGTCATTGGTGGTGGAATGCCGGTTGGCGCATTTGGTGGCGAAGCGAAGGTGATGCAGCATCTGGCGCCCCTTGGGCCGGTCTATCAGGCCGGCACACTATCAGGTAATCCGGTGGCGATGGCAGCCGGATTAAAAAGTTTGGAAATTCTATCGCGCCCGGGTTTTTTCGAAAGCATCACGCAAAAAACTGAGCAACTGGTGAGCGGTCTTTTGGCGGCGGCGGAAGCCGCGAAGATCGATATGCGAGCCAATCAGGCGGGTGCAATGTTCGGTTTATTTTTTACCGCGGAAGATCAAATTACTCGGTTTAGCCAGGTCAATTGCTGTGATGCAAATCGGTTTAAACACTTTTTTCACGGAATGCTGTCACGCGGGGTTAATTTAGCCCCATCCTCTTTTGAGACGGGGTTCGTCAGCGCCGCGCATGGTGATGACGAAATTGAACAGACTATTTCGGCCGCCGCAGAGGTTTTTGCCGAAATTTGAGTTGCCGTTGATGGACTCATTTTTGAGCTTATCTTCGGGTAGGTTTATTGGGTTCGTTAGCTGGTTCGCTTGTTGATTTGGCCCATTTATTGGCCGAGCAATCCTTTTCTCAAAGGTTTGCTGGCGGGGTGTTCTCCGAGCCAGATTGCCAATAACGCGTTTTTGAAGTCTTCTCCTTTGATAACCCCAAGCGACACGCCGTTGTAGCTGGTTGTAACTCCTTCTCCGGGCGTATAGTCAAAAATATACTGGTCCTTAGCAACCGCATTGGCCTTAAAGTAGCCATAAAACTGCTCGATTCGAGGCGCTAACGCTGCCAGGGTCGCTGCGTTCTGATTTTTTTCAAAGCCTTGTTTCCAAGCTTTCAAGAGTTTCTTGCGGGT
The DNA here is from genome assembly GCA_965364115.1 of uncultured Gammaproteobacteria bacterium. Taxonomy (GTDB): domain Bacteria; phylum Pseudomonadota; class Gammaproteobacteria. Next base: position 2,022 of record CBDTWQ010000421.1, read on the forward strand.
GACTTCTTTATAGACGATATCAAGCTGTAAGCGCCATGGGCCTGGATTAGACTGGATTGCAGCGAGATTATCAGCTTGCGTGGGCAAATAAAGTGAGGCGACGTAAACGTCTACCCAAAACTTTTCACGCAATCCCATGCCGTTGAGAACCAAGTCTTGACCTGATTCAAGCTTGATCTGATCTTTCACCGAAACCCCTCCGATCTCGGCCGCTGTCGATACGCCAAGACAGCAACTCAAACTAATCGCGATTAATATTCGCTTCATGCTCATGCCCCGTCCCCAACTGATGAAAGGGCTAGTTTAGGGGGTCGAGGTTCTAATTGAAACCCGGGGTGTCGCTCTCGGGTTTAATATATTGAATCACTCCAAG
>CBDTWQ010000422.1:0-2378 GCA_965364115.1 uncultured Gammaproteobacteria bacterium
GCAGCTGCGACAATTTTCATCGAACTAATCGCATCCTCCATGTGATCGGTGAGATCCGCATCATTTTGAATCGCATTCAGGAAAAACATCTGCTCTCGGTGACACAACTCATCATGATCCGGCTCATCACCGGTTTCGGTCCAAGTGTCTTTTTTGACAAACCGGTTATTTTCGTCCAGCTCCGAATAGTGCCTACGCAAGGTATTGGTTTGGGTGTGGGCATCCACATCCGCAGAGGCCCCCTCACTCGCCGCTTCTTTCGCTTCGATGGTAACGCATCCGTTAGGTCCGACCACATCTTTGACGAAGAAAGCTGACTCACTCATCATCGGCCCCCACCCTGCTTCATACCAGCCGACCGAACCATCTTCAAACGTCACTTGAAGGTGACTGTAGTTAATTTTACCTTCCGGGAGTTCATCCGTTAAACAAGCTCCGAGCCCTGAGACGCGGATCGGTTTAGAACGGGTCATCTGGCACATCACATCGACGTAGTGCACGCCGCAATCGACAATCGGTGAAATCGAACTCATCAGGTTTTTGTGAGTTTCCCAGTTGTCGCCAAACGACTGCTGGTTGAGATTCATCCGCATCACCAAGGGCTTTCCTAATTCATGCGACATCTCGATGAACTTTTGCCAACTCGGGTGATGGCGCAGGATGTAACCAATGACCAGTTTGCGATTGTTAGCCTTGGCAGCAGCCACGATACCTTCAGCCGCTTCGACCGTTTCTGCCAGTGGTTTTTCGATAAATACATCACAGCCAGCCTCAAGCGCCGCGATCGCATAGGCCGCATGCGTATCAGGATAGGTCGAAATAGACACAGCATCAGGCTTCGTTTCTTTCAACGCCTGATAGTAGTCGTCAAACAAGGCGTATTCACCTCCTAGTTCGTCGTTGAGTTTTTCACGCGAACCTACCGAACGGGTGCAAATCCCGACGATGTTAAATTCTGGAATGTTGTGGTAAGCGAGCGCATGAGAACGCCCCATATGGCCGGCGCCGGCACAAAGGATATCAGTCATTGATTTGTGTGTTGTCAGCAATCGCAGAATTTAGAGTTTCCATGGACCGCGCATCGGCGGGTTGATATATTTATCAGCCGCTGGGTCGTTGATGAACTGGAGTTTTTTCGAGTCGAAGTGCAAGGGCCGACCTTCACGCAGTGCAATTTTGGCAAGATTGATCAGTGTGCATGAGCGGAATCCGTTGTGCTCGTTTAAGGCAAAAGGTTTGCGTTCGCGCACGGACTGATGAAAATCAGTGATCATCGGTGGAGGTCCAGGCAACTCTTTAAGCTTTTCATTGAGACCGGCAACATCCGATTTAAAGTGACGAAAAACTTTCCCCTTGGGACCTGAAATAATCGGTTCTTCGGGTTTATTTTCGGCATCCATAATGATCTTGGTGCCGTCAGCATAAGTCATCTCAATCCGGCGCCATGGCAATACTGCATCGATATCCTGCTTTTGCGTATCCACCTCAATATGCACCGGGCTTTCATTGTCCTTACCCAGAATATACTGGCAGGGATCAAGGTAGTGCTGCCCCATATCACCCAAGCCGCCACCATCGTAGTCCCAATATCCACGGAATGAGCCGTGGGTGCGGTGTCTGTTGTAGGGCTTCATAGGTGCAGGCCCTAGCCAGAAATTGTAATCAAACCATTCCGGAACAGGCTGTTCTTTCAGGTTTGTCCGGCCTGACCAAGTCTTAAGCTTCCAATCACCTACAAAGGCCGTGCCTAGATTAAAGGTATAGGGACCGTCGCCCAAAAGCTTGTGGTGCACCACCTTCCATGCCTCAGAGGCTGGACGGGACAGCCCGTAGTAGCGACTCTTAAATCTGAACCAGGTATTGATGCGGAAAATACGCTTCTCCCGCTCAACGGCATCGATCATCGCTAAACCCTCACCAATGGTGCGTGACATCGGCTTTTCACACCAAATATCCTTACCTGCTTTGGCTGCAGCAATCGCGATGAGCGCGTGCCAGTGGGGAGGTGTCGCAACATGGACAATATCGATGTCCTTGCGAGTAATCAGCTCCCGGAAATCTGAATAGCAGGTTACATCGGCATCTCCGAGTTCTTTAGCCTCATCCTTCCGAATCTTAAGGCGTTTGCTATCAACATCACAAAGCGCGAGTAATTTCCCCGGCATCCTGAGGTGGGTACGAGAAATCCCACCACAGCCGACAATGCCCTTGGTCAGCTGGTTACTGGGAGCTTTTGGCCCACCGAGAGCAATATGACTGGGGAGAATCTGAATGGTCGCAAGAGCGGCAAGACTCTTTATCGTTGATCGGCGAGTGTGCAACGTCTTACTAGGTTCGGTCATCATAATGATATGAACATGGGGCACGAAATATAATCC
>CBDTWQ010000423.1:0-2372 GCA_965364115.1 uncultured Gammaproteobacteria bacterium
AAATGGAAAATTTTGTCTTGTTGATCCAAAGGAATGCCTGGGCCGTCGTCGGTGATCGAAATCGAAACCCTGTCGTTGGTGATTGAAGACCCAATCGATATCACCCCGTTATCTTTATCATGATGTTTAACAACGTTAGACAAAAGATTCCTGAATACTAAATCTGCAATCGCAGGCGCAGCAAACAAAAAGGGTAGGTTTTCTGGCATCTCAACAACGAATTTTTCCGATGGTAGGACTAGTTCGGCCGTTGCCTCGATGATGGCCATTGTGTCGAGACCTTGCCGCTCTTGTTGCAAGCTTTCAACACTGGCGTAGGCGAGCAAATCACTAACCATCGCATCCATTCGTTGAGCGCGATGCTGCACCACTTGAAGATTCTCAACGCACCCGTTCGGCAGCAAGCCTTCACTGTCTTCTTCAATGAAACCCAGTAGTTGTCGGATGTTACGTAAAGGGGCGCGCAAGTCATGGGCGGCGATGTTGGTGAAATTGCTCAAGTACTCATTTGAGCGTTGCAGTTCAACCTCGGACAAGCTTAGTGCCAATTGCGCAACGACTTGGCGAGCCAGTGCCTGGAGTGCAGCAAGCTGTTCCGGGCCTAGCATTTTTGGTTCTCGGTCAAGGACACAGAGGGTGCCAATGGCCATCCCTCCTTTCGTTACTAGGGGTGCGCCTGCGTAAAAAACGATATGGGGTTCACCCGTTACCAGCGGGTTATTTTTGAATCGCTCGTCTTTGGTGGCATCAGGCACCTGCATTACGGTGTTAGGGCTGAGGATAGCGTGCCCGCAGAACGAGATTTCGCGTGGTGTTTCCTCCGCATCAAGACCGCGCCTAGACTTGAACCATTGACGTGAGTCATCCACCAGGCTGACCAATGCCATAGAACAGCCAGACAAAGTGGAAGCGATTTGGGTTAAGTCGTCGAATGCCTGTTCAGGCTCCGTATCCAACACATTGAAGCTATGCAGGGCACGCATTCTTTGCGTTTCGTTCGGAGCTAGAGGCGCTGGTTGAGTCATCTCAATGAATTATCGGCTAGAAGGCCGTGAACTATAGTATAAACGCAAAACTCTTTTATATCTGATCACTACAGAACGAGCCCTGCCCCTGAGCATCAGCATCAGCATCAGTAGGGTTACCCATTAGGCAAATTAGACGCATATAAAAGGCCGAAAAACCTTAACCATTGCGCGTTTTAATTTCCTGCATGAAACGATTCCGGATTACCACTGGGTCCATTTCGATCACGGGTACTTTGATATTGCCCGACTCGCACTTACAAACAATAATCGTCATTTTGTTGCTATCCAGTGCCGCCTGCATGGTCGTTACAGCGTCTTCGGCCTGACATTCAATGACATTGTCGCAACCACAGGCGCTGGCCACGGCGGCTAACGAGGTTTTCTTCCCGGCATAAGTGGGTTGATCGCCAGTAGAGCCGTAACTACCGTTATCGATAATCAGCAATATGTAATTGTCAGCCACATTATTGGCGATGGTAGGCAAGGTGCCGAGGTTGGTTAGCACCGAACCATCACCGTCAATCGAGATGACTTTCTGCGACTGTGCCAATGCTAAGCCAAGACCAATCGAAGACGACAACCCCATCGTCCCAAGCATATAAAAATTGGTGGGTTGATCATCCATCATGTGCAGTTCCTGGCTCGGCAGACCAATGTTGCAGACGACGAGGTGATCAGAAATGACGGGGATTAACTGTTTGATAATTTCAGAACGAATCATGATTAGTAGCCCTGCCAGAAAGTTGCATCGGTCAGAATGGCGACCGGCTTATTACACATAAAGGTGTAAGTGAGGATGCTATCAAGCTCGGCAACATCTTCTGGTTGGTGGAAGTGATAGGTGGGTATATGGAGTTGCTGCAAAAGCGCCTTGGTATGCACCGCCATCTCAACCTGACAGGCGACCGGTTCACCCAATTCGCCTCGGTAGCTAATCAACATCGGCAAAGGCATTCGATAATATTGGGTTAGCGTTACGAGAGTATTGATGGTCACTCCGATCGCCGTGTTCTGCATGATAATCGCCGGACGTTTACCGCCCATAAAGGCGCCGGAACAGAGTCCAATACCTTCGTCCTCTTTATTGGAGGGGATGTGGAAAATTTCTTCCGAATCTTCGATTTTTTCAATCACTCCGGCCAACTGCTTGCAGGGCACGGTCGTGACGAATTCAATCCGATTCTTAATAAAGTCCTTAACAATTTTGTCTGCTACTGACACTTAACACCTCTTAAATAATTTGGTTGGTCGGTTTATTATTTCTACGCGCTGCCAACGCGAATAAAACAAGCGCTAATCAAACATGTGCTAATCGAACATATTCAATTCAAACTCACTCAATTC
>CBDTWQ010000424.1:0-2368 GCA_965364115.1 uncultured Gammaproteobacteria bacterium
GGCGAGATCACTAACACCAGTCAGCGCGCCAGTTTCAAATTAGGCTGGCACCGTTGTGAGCGCTGGCTCGAAAACCGAATTTTGCTTTTGGGTGATGCGGCGCATAGCGTTCATCCGCTGGCGGGGCAAGGTCTTAATTTAGGATTCAGCGATGTTGAAGTTTTGATCCAACTTTGTGTGCGCGAGGCGGAAACGATTAAGACGAAAAACCTTCGTCGTTTCGAACGCCAGCGCAAAAGCGAAACTTGGCTGGCGACGCAGAGCTTCAGCGGGCTCAAATGGTTTTATGGGGTCGATCAACAACCTTGGGTTGGGCTGCGCGACGCGGGCATGCAGATGGTGGCGAAAAACCCAATGTGGAAACGCGCACTGATGCAAGCAGCCACCCAGAATATTAGTTGAGGCGATTGGCGGTCGTTCCAATTATCGCTTTAATTCGGAAACCACACGGATTATCCTTGTGATGATCGATTACGCCAGCGACAGATTAACTAGGGAACTCTCATATCATGGGCAACAAAACCGCACTTTACCAATGTCATTTGGATGCCTCGGCGAAAATGGTCGATTTTGCTGGCTGGGATATGCCGATAAATTACGGCTCGCAAATTACTGAGCATCAGATGGTTCGAGGCGATGCCGGCATGTTTGATGTGTCGCACATGACGGTGGTGGATATCGGCGGTGCGATGGCAAAGCCTTTTTTACGCCATCTCTTGGCTAACGATGTCGATAGACTTAAAATCGAAGGCAAGGCCTTGTATAGCTGCATGCTTAATCAGCAGGGTGGCATCATAGATGATTTGATTGTCTATTATTTGCGCCATCAGCAGTATCGGTTGGTGATTAATTCCGCCACCCGAGAGAAAGATTTAGGGTGGATTCGCGAACAAGCCGAAGGCTTCTCAGACCTCGGCATTCTGTGGCGTGAAGACGTCGCTTTGCTGGCGGTTCAAGGCCCTAATGCGCGGGATAAGGTTATTTCGCTATTTGCCGAAGATGAGCAACACCAACTGCAACAGCTGAGCCGATTCCAATCGGCGGAACTTTCGCAGGCTTTTGTGGCTCGAACCGGTTACACCGGAGAAGATGGCTTCGAGCTGATGATGCCTAAGGATGATATTGTCGATTGCTGGAACAGACTGCTCGAATTCGGTGTTGGTGCTTGCGGGTTGGGCGCGCGTGATACGCTTCGACTCGAGGCTGGAATGAATTTATATGGCACCGACATGGATGAAACCACTAGCCCAATGACGTCGGGGCTTGGCTGGACCGTGGCGATGCAAGACGAGCGCAATTTTATCGGTAAATCGGCGTTGCTGGCTGAACAAGCGGCTGGGATTCAACAGCGCTTCACCGGTCTCGTGTTATTAGGTAAAGGCGTTTTACGCAACCATTTAAAAGTGGTGACCCAATCGGGTGATGGCGAGATTACCTCGGGGAGTTACTCCCCCAGCTTGCAAAAGTCGATTGCAATGGCGCGGGTTCCGCGCGATGCCGAAGGTGTCGTGGAGGTCGAAATTCGCAACAAACTGGTGCAGGCTGAAATTGTAAACCTTCCGTTTGTTCGGAATGGGCAGTCGACCTTAAATAACGATGTTAAATAACTAAGTTAAACGATTAAGATCTAGAGGAGGATTAGTAAATGAGTGATGTCCCGTCAGAACTAAAATTCTTGTCTTCACACGAGTGGGTGTTGATAGAAGGCAATGTTGCAACGGTTGGCGTGTCAGACCATGCCCAAGAATTGCTGGGCGACCTAGTGTTTGTCGAATTGCCAGAAATTGGCAGCTCGATTGCTGCGGGTGATTCGGTTGGGGTGATTGAATCGGTTAAGGCTGCATCGGACACTTATGCTCCGATCAGCGGTGAAGTGATCGAGATCAACGAAGAGTTGGAAGATTCTCCCGATAAGATCAACCATGATCCCTATGGTGATGGTTGGATGTATAAAATCAAGTTGGACGACCCCCAAGAAGTCAGCGATTTACTCGATGCCGAAGCTTATGCTGAAGTCATTACGGACGATGAATAAAGCGGGTCTTCGCTAGGTCCCGCTTAGGCGGCCAAAAGGCTCGATAATGGCATATAGTGGTAATACTGGGCTCGCTCGGATCATCAAGGCGAGCGTCTATTCATGGCAGGGATTGCGGGCTGCTTATCGCTATGAAGAAGCCTTTCGACAGGAACTTTGGCTTTGTTTAATATTAATTCCGGCCGGCCTATACCTCGGTCAGAATGGCGTCGAGAAGGCCTTGCTGGTCGGAACTGCGATCCTGCTCCCGTTGGTTGAAATTCTAAATTCCGCATTGGAAGCGGTAGTCGATCGAATCGGTGAAGAGCAGCACGAGCTTGCCGGTCGCGCTAA
>CBDTWQ010000425.1:0-2367 GCA_965364115.1 uncultured Gammaproteobacteria bacterium
TTGTCGTCTGGGTCTTGCTCTAGATCGATGAGCTGCTCATCGAGTTGCTCTAGAATCTCTCCAGCTTCAACCAGAAAGTCTTGTAGTATGTCGTCGCCTAGATCAATGCTCATCAGTCTGCCTAAAACCCCATGCTCGCGAGCACGTCATCCACTTCATCCTGCGATTGCACAACGCCCTCGAGTTTGCTATTTGCAATTTGAGGGCCCACCGCAGTCTCGGCCGAAATTTCAGCTCGGGGCTTTTTATTGGTTTGCACTGTTGCAGTCAGTTTCACCATGCGCAACATGTTCTGCTCCAACTCCTGCACAATATTGATAACCTGTTTGATCATTTGCCCGGTTATGTCTTGAAACTCTTGCGCCAGAATAATTTGCATCATCTTTTCATTGATCCCCTTGGCTTCCATTTGCATCGACCTGAACACATCGATTAAACAAGGGTCAGTGAGGCTAGCGTTACGACCTTCAGGAAAACTTTTGTCTTCGCGAACCCAGTCGTGGCAAAGCTTCTGACAGCGTTGTTCCATTGCCTCAGCAAGCGAAATTGCCTCTTCGGCAATTGTCATGGTGTTGTGAGCTGCCTCGTCCGTCTTGGTTACGATATATTGCAGCCTTTCCCTTGCGTCGGGAATGTCATCATGCGCCAGTTCTCGAAATCGATTGTCGCTAGCAAATAGATGAAAAGAATCGTGAATTTTCCGAGCCATTTGGCCCAGTTCTTGATGCCACACTGACTCCTGCAGGATCGCAAGTTCACCCATCAAATTTTCGAGCTCGACATCGTTATCAAGATCGGCAGATTTGATCAAGTCTTTGAATTGGCTTTTATATTGCTCGGTTACACTTGCGAACTCCACAGAGAATCTCCTTCTGACCTAAGCTTCGAGGCGTTGGAAAATCTTTTCGATTTTCTCTTTCAAAGTGGCTGCGGTGAAGGGCTTCACGACATAACCATTGACACCCGCTTCAGCGGCGACCACGATTTGCTCTCGTTTCGCCTCGGCGGTCACCATTAAAACTGGAATCTGCGACAACTCATCATCGGCTCGCACACTCTTCAGCAAGGCGAGTCCATCCATGCCCGGCATATTCCAGTCGGTCACTAGAAAATCGAATTTTCCGGTTTTCAGCATTGGCAAAGCAGTTTGGCCATCATCGGCTTCGGAGGTGTTGGTGAACCCTAGTTCCCGCAGCAGATTCTTAATAATCCGCCGCATCGTGGAGAAGTCATCAACAATGAGAATGTTCATATCTTTATTCACGCAAGCTATCCTCCGGGGTAAACGGGATTTGAGGTCTATTGAATTCTTGAGGGACGTATCGGCGGGGCAACCGCGAAGTTGAGCCTTTATTTAAGGCCTACCCGAGCAACCAAGTTTATTCGAGCAACGACAAACTTAGAAAAAATGGTGCATCCTTGCACCTTGAGAAAAGCCAGGTTAGATGGGGGCTATCTAGCTTTTCAATCTCCATTCAGACATTCGCGTTTTTATTCTCAGCAGGGCTTGCCCATGCAATTGACAAATCCTCGACTCGGTGACTTCGAGAATTTCTCCAATTTCGCGAAAATTTAGTTCGTCATCATAATAAAGTGACATCACTAATTGTTCTTTGTCAGGCAGCAAACTGATGTTATCGGATAGCTGCTGTTGATATTCATCATGGCTTAAAACTTCTTCAGGACTGCTCTCGCTCGAACTCGGAATTACTGCGTCATGCGAACTTTCTTCGAGTGATTCAATGCTATAAATTCGAGACGATGATGAGTCGATTAAGATTTGGTGATAATCACCTAGACTGATTCCCATTGTCAAAGCTACGTCTGCATCTTTGGCATCTTCACCAGTTTCGTTTTCAATTTGTCTAATCGCCTCGGTCACCGACCTAAATTTTCGATGCACCGAGCGAGGTGTCCAGTCAGATCGTCTGATCTCATCGATCATCGACCCACGAATTCGAATCCCAGCGAAGGTTTCAAAACTAGCACCCATGTCCGGGTTAAAATTGCCTGCCGCCTCGAGCAGACCGACCATCCCAGCTTGAATCAAATCATCAATCTGCACCGTGGGGGGTAATCGATTAAGAAGGTGATATGCAATTCGCTTAACCAGCGAAGCGTGTCGAATGATTTGGTCAGACTCACGGAGCTTCTCTACTTCGGCATACATTGCATGTCCATTCATACGCGCTCTTCCTCTGCGCTTACGCTAACTAAACGTTCGATAAAAAATTCGAGATGCCCTTCAATTTCATTCGGCACTGGCCATTGTCGAGTTTTCTGCGCAATTTGTTTGAAGGCAGTAGCAGAAGGGCTGCGCGGTGCAGACATCATCACGGCTTGCTGCTTTTGGACCGCTTTCTTCAG
>CBDTWQ010000426.1:0-2362 GCA_965364115.1 uncultured Gammaproteobacteria bacterium
AACATCCAAACTCCCAATTTGGCAGCGGCGGCAGCGGCTTTTTTGACCGTATTCGGAATATCATGAAACTTCAAATCAAGGAAGATATCGAAGCCTTGCTCAATCATTTGTTCGACCACCCGTGGGCCTGCGCTGGTAAACAGTTCTTTGCCAATTTTTAAACGGCATTGGTCGGGACTGACTCTTGAGGCAAAATCGAGCGCCTGCTGAGGTTCAGGAAAGTCCATTGCAACAATAATTTTAGGGTCAGTCATACCGGTTTCATCGAGGCCCAGTTGCGACAGCTTGGGCATTGCCATTGAATTGAGTGGCTTTCATAGCCACAACGTGAACAATTATACTCAGATTTCCGGCTGCGCAGGGACTGCAAGAAGTGAGTTAAGCTTTCCCAAGTGTCACCGAGTTGGTCAGGATTGGATTTAACAAAGCGCAGGGCGAATTCAAAAGCCTCAAACGACGGGGTTTTTCGCAAAGTGTCAGTCAGAAACTGGTGTGCCTTTTCAACTTCTTCGTTTCGCGCATAATGTTCTAATAGTGCAACCGCGAGTCGAGTCGACGGATGCAATCGATTTTGCTCAAGCAAGAATTCTTGGTATTTAGCTTTATCGGCTGGCAGATAGATTTGCCTTGCCGGTTCAATATAAAGCGCCATGTATTCCGAATGTTGTCGAATCAAGCGCTCAAGGATGCGCTTTCCTTGCGCTAGGTTTTCGGTCTGTACATGCAGTTGAATCAGCAATAAGGATGCGCGCACCGAATTCGGATCAATCTCGAGAGCATGATCCAAACTTTGTCGAGCGAGACGATTATTACCTTGCTCAAGTGCCTCATTGGCGACTTCACACAAGCACTGGCTATAGGTAATGTTTGCTTCAGGCTCACCCATCTTATGCAGCGCCCGGGCAGATTCCATCGCCTCTAGCCAAGATTTCTCAGCAATGTACAAATCGAGTAAGCGCAGATGTGCGTGACGAGCGTCGGCCTTCAGTTCGATCATTTCGCGGTACAGCATTTCCGCTCGATCAAACAGACCGGCCTTTAAATAGTCGCTGGCTAGTTCTGAAATGGCCATATGCCGTTGTTGCTTGGTCAAGTCGGGCCGAGCCAACAAGTTCTGGTGAACCTTGATAGCCCGATCAACTTCACCTTTGGTGCGAAACAAATTGCCAAGCGCAATGTGAACTTCGATTGTATCAGGGGTGATTTTGATTAAATCAGTGAACACCTTGATCGCATTGTCAGAGTCTTCCGCTAGCAGGTAGTTCAACCCTTTAGCGTAAGATTCAGAGAAACGATCTGGTTGTTGATTTTTTGATTTACTGTTGAAAAACTGCCAGCGACCCAGCGACCAGCCGATCACTATGGCCACAAAGACTAAAATTAAAAGCCAATAATCCATCACTACAAGACGGGCCAGAGTTGAAAATTATTGGCGAATTTATTTTTGATCATTAGCGCGGTCGCGCAACTCCTTCCCTGGCTTGAAATGTGGCACATACTTTCCGGGTAAGTCCACTTTGTCACCCGATTTCGGGTTCCGCCCAGTTCTAGGCGGTCGATAGTGCAGGCTAAAACTGCCAAAACCTCTGATCTCAATTCGCTCACCATTGGATAGCGCGCCGCTCATCATTTCAATCAAACTTTTAACCGCTAATTCAACATCTTTGTAGGCTAAATGACTCTGATTACTAGATAAGTTATCGATTAAATCCGATTTAGTCATCGAAGGTACAAATACGGCTTCTTTCATCATGTAGTCCAGTATAGGTTAGGTGGTGGGAATTCCCACCACCTCTTCAAATTAGGAGTCCATTTTTTCTTTCAGCAGCTCACCAAAACTGGTAGTTGCACCCGTTTCTTCGGTACTGGACGCATAATCTTTAAGCGCTTCCTGTTCTTCATCGGTGTCTTTGGCCTTAATCGAAAGGTATATGCTGCGCCCTTTACGATCCATGCCAGTGATCTTCGATTCGATTTCCTCGCCTTCGTTTAAGAACGAACGCGCGTCCTCTATTCGATCTTTCGCCATTTCAGAAGCACGAAGCAATCCTTCAATGCCATCTCCGAGATCAATCACTGCGGCCTTAGCATCGACTGAAATGACCCGGCCCATAACGATTGTGCCTTTCGGATTGTCGGCAATGTAGCTCGCAAAGGGATCTTTCTCGATCTGCTTGATACCTAAAGAGATACGCTCGCGCTCGGGATCGATCGAAAGCACCATCGCTTCCAGTTCCTGTCCTTTCTGATAATCACGCACCGCTTCTTCACCCGGCTTGTTCCATGATAAATCTGTCAGATGAATGAGGCCGTCAATATTACCTTCGAGACCGATGAAAATACCGAAATCGGTGATCGATTT
>CBDTWQ010000427.1:0-2362 GCA_965364115.1 uncultured Gammaproteobacteria bacterium
GTGCAAATATGATTTTGTGTGATCAATACATGGCGATCGTAATGGGCGCACGAACTTATGCCCAGGCATACAGAGACCGGGGTCTGGCACCGGAAAATCTGTCACGTGCTGTAGAAGACTCGGGTACAGTTACCGCAAACTTGGTGCCATGGAATTCTGGTGGTGCCTATCAGGCAGCCACGCTGGGAGTCGCGACAATTGCATACGCGCCATTTGCGTTCTTTTGCTGGCTCTCACCTATCGTAACACTGGTTTATGGTTACATGGGCTGGACCATTACACCGCTTGATCCAGCAAAAAATCCACCCGAGCCTGCAGATCCAGAAGAATCAGTCAAAGCTAAGAAATAAGCCTCAGTAATGACTCGAGTAAGGTGGAACTAAGCAGGTTGCCTAGTCACCGGGATCAGGATTCCATTTGGCCGGACGAACAGGATTATCTTAGGTGACTCAGCGCCAAGGCGCTGATGTTATTTCGCGCCTAGACCGCTCGCTTTACAAGATATAGTTACTCAGTATAGCTCGCCGGAATTCCTCGAGCCGGCTAGCTTCAAATGCGTGCTCGTCTATCGCACTTTTTTCCTGGCCGAGCAGTGACGAAAAGCAAACAACCAAAGCAAACCAACACGCTCGAGATCAGCCAGACAACCGACTTTCAGGAACTAATCCAACCAGGAATAAGGCCCTTCTAGCAAAAGAATCCAACAACCCCATTACAAACCGCAGATCGCAGTAATGCCTCCAGTCCATACCAATACGTTGTAATCATACTCCCAATAATCCTGCCCCTCCAAAAATCAAAAGAAAAGGTGCGAGCAAACCAACGACAAATCTTACGAATTCTTTCATAACTATCTCATCCGGATCTGTCTGTGTGAATTGGACTGCGCCAGACAATGTCCTGCAATTGTCTTATCAGCCCAAGTATCTTGATCCACATCGGCAGCAATTGGTACTTCGAAAATCAAACTTTCTGCCTTGGGAAACGGACCACAAGGTTTCCACTCACCTATCTCCTCCCTTTTCCCAATAGCATTTTAGCGTTTATACGCGATGCTCCACACAGCGTATAAACACTAAGAGTTATCACGCCAGCAATCTAATTCTTGCAGTCCAAGTTTGACTTTTTTCGCATCAGAACCAATCTTTTCACTTCCGCTAGGCCATCATAATCTGCGGCGAAACCATCAGTCGCTGTAGCCATCATATTGCCGATTAACTCAACAAATACTGGATCATAATGGGTGGACGACAAAGACAGATAATTCACTTCTAAGGTTTTTAGAATTTCACTAGAGCCGATTACCCAGAAATCTCTGTTAGATCCGCAAGGTTGAAAAGTATTAGCTTCATGGCCATAGACATAATGTCCAATTAGCGTGCTTTCGACTTCAGTCGACTGAAACGGCGTATTTGCTATCGAAGCGCACGACTGAAGAAGCGCTAGCACTGTGAAAATAATCAAAAATTTAGCCGGCTTGGTCATTGGCCAACCTAATTACTTCCTCTGGATCAATCGTTGTTCCATCTCGATCATGAATTCGCACATGCACATGATCTGTCATTCCATTTGGATAGCGATTCTTTAGAGTTTTTGCGTTTCCAATCACGTTTATGCCTGCTTGCACTATGGTTCCAACGAGCTTGGCAGAAGGTTCTATATACCAAACCCAGCATTTAGTGCCGTCAGACGCCTCAATTTCAAGACCCGATAACACCATCGAATCGATGCCTGATGAGTAGGGTTTCGAGATTTTTGCGACTTTCCCGGATAACGGCGCTTTTACCCGCTGCTCCGGTGTGGAAATATAATCAGTTCCATCATGTGGTCGATTCCCCCGCGAAGCTCCATGAGCACCGTCTCCATAAAAATCGGTGCCACGAACCGTTAGCCCAGTAGGTAATGCATAGGCGATGGGCCACATTTTTTTTATAGTTAAGCCATATGGATCAATACGACCATCAGGCTTCCGCATAAATTCGGATTGAATTTGATCTATAGCTGCTTGTGTTCTAACACCATGCTTCCCATCCACCACTAGCTTTGGCAGTGCAATTCTCAAGTCATTTCTTAGATTAATAACTTGTTGCACCGTTTTCACATCGCCCGACTCATTTACACCCTTGGTTCCGACGGAATTACCTAACATAATTTACACCATAGTCTGTTCATATAACGAGCCTGAAGGGCACTCAAGCGGTCAGTCTCGATTGAGCAATAAATCAATCGTGGTTGGCCCCTTGATTTTCGATGGTAACTATATCGAATCGATTGCGACCTTTGCGTTTAGCGTTGTACAGGGCTTTATCGGCGAGTTTGATGGCGCTTTCTATTGACGATTTTTTTGAAGGATAGACCGTCG
>CBDTWQ010000428.1:0-2359 GCA_965364115.1 uncultured Gammaproteobacteria bacterium
GAAAAAATTGATCGTTTCATTGTCCAAGGTTTGCTCGGACAGGGGAACCAGGGCGTGGTTTATCTTGCACACGACCCTGATCTCGATCGGGAAGTTGCGATCAAAGCGGTCAATATTCGAACAGGCGCCGATAGCATCGACAACCTAGAGCAGTTGATGAGTGAAGCGAAAACGGTTAGCCGACTGCAACATCCGAATGTAGTCAGTATTTTTGACATCGGGTTGCAAGATCAAAGCCCTTACCTAGTGTTCGAATATATTGATGGTCAATCACTACAAGATTTGATTGGTTCGGGCGTCAAATATGAGCAAAAAATTGAAATCATCGGCGATATTCTTGCAGGGGTCTCGGCTGCGCACGGACAGAATATCGTTCATTGCGACATCAAACCTGCCAATATTCTGATAAACCAGCAGGGTCAAGCCAAGGTAACAGACTTTGGATTGGCACTGTTGAATGGGGACAGCAAGAACACGGATGATGTGCTCTATGGGACGCCACAATATATGGCACCCGAATATATCGAATCGCATCGACATCGAAAAGTTTCCGATGTGTTCTCACTGGGTTTAGTGTTCTATGAGTTGCTGACAGATACACCGGCATTTAAGGGTGAGGATGTTTTTCAGGTTTTGCGCGCGATCTCTAACGATCGTCTGATTTCGGCTGCAAAGTTGAATCATGAAATCGACGAAGGTCTTGATGCTTTTCTGTTGAATGCGCTGGAAAAAAATCCAACCAAGAGGTTTTCCGATGCCAAAGTGATGCTAGATGCATTCAATGAATATTTATCTCTCGATGATACGATTGCCAATCTCAGTGAAGACAATGATGCAACCGCTCAATTTTTATTGCGGCGAATGCGTCACAAGAAAGATTTTCCAGCCTTCGGCCATACCCTTAGCATTCTCAACAATGCCTCCAGCAGTGAAACCGAGAGTTTAACCGAGGTTTCAAACGCTATTCTGAACGATTACTCACTGACCAACAAACTGTTGCGATTGGTGAATTCCGCCCACTACAGCCGTGGCGGGCGCAAGATCAGCACCATATCGCGTGCGGTGGTGATGCTCGGGATCAACCGAGTTCGCAGCCTGGCGACTGGTTTAACCCTGTTTGAGCATATGCAAAACGAATCGCATTCCAAGAAAGTTAAGGAGGCAGCGGTAAGCGCTTTGTTCAGCGGCCTGATCGCCAACGCCTTGGCGCGAAATCGTCGCCTGCCTAATCACGAAGAGGCATTCCTCAGCGCCTTGCTTCAGCAGTTAGGTAAGATGCTGATGGGTTTTTACCTACCAGAAGAATTACAGGCAACTGAGAATCTAATGCGGCAACGTAAATGCAGCGAGGAGTCAGCCGCAAAACAGGTGCTCGGTACGACTTATCATCAGCTGGGCATCTCGGTCGCGCGCGAATGGGGCTTCCCAAGCTTTATCACGGATTGCATGCAGCCGATTGATTTCGAAAACTCAGAAATTAGTATTCGGACCCAAGGAGAGTTGCGATTGATCTCTCAATTTAGCAATGCCTTGAGTGGCTGTTTGGCGAAACCGATTAGTCAGCAGGCTGGTGAAATCCAGAAATTGCTAGGGCGCTACTCTGAAGTGTTAAATTTAGACTCTAAACAGCTATCCGATTTAGTTGAATCCTGCGGTGAAGAATTAAAGCTGTTCGCACGCACGATCAATTTTGACCTAGGAACTAACTTACTTTATCAACAGCTGAATAGCGATAAGGGTTTATTATTTGACTCGGCCAAACCTAAAGCCAAACCGGCGAGCGCCACTAATATCGATCAGAGCATGAAAATTCTGACAGAAGAAAACGCAACTTCAGTGCGTTCGATTGAAACGCTGCTAGCAGAAGGGATTCAAGATATTACCGAGACCTTAACCGGAGACTTCAACTTGAATCGAATTATGCAGATGGTTTTGGAAACTATATTTCGAGCATTTAAGGATGTTCGCGTGGTTCTTTGCCTGAAAGACGCAAGAGTCGGCCAGATTAAAGCGCGTTTCGGATACGGTGATGACATCGAACGCTATATTGAACATTTTTCGATTCCGCTAAATGCGCCGATGGATGTGTTTCATATCGCTTTTGCGAAGAACGTTGATATCCGTATTGAAAATACCGAGGAAGAGAGCATCCGCAACAAAATTCCCCGTTGGTTTTATCAGCATTTTCCAGTCTCGAGCTTTACCTTGTTCCCGATAGTCATAAAAAATTCACCTATCGCGCTGATATATATTGATAGCAGCATCGAGACCACTTTTCGACCCACCGACAACCAGTTAGGTTTGCTGAAGACACTGCGAAATCAGATAATCCTCGCAATTAAAAGTCTGAACTAATCGA
>CBDTWQ010000429.1:0-2349 GCA_965364115.1 uncultured Gammaproteobacteria bacterium
TCCGGGCGCAATGGTGGTCAGGTTAACCCGATGTTGCCGTTTAACAGTCCGGCGCGAATTCGGCAGTTGGTCGGAGATCACTATTTTGAACCGCTGACTCGAGTCTCTTTGAACTCGGCAGATGCACTGTTTGAGTTGATTAATAAGCACGATATTGACTGCCAACCTCGGCAGAATGGTTGGCTGAGAGTCGATCATTGTGACAAGGTGCGTGCCGTATCGCAGGCAAATGCTAGAGACTGGAATCAACTCGGAGCTGAGATGCATCCCGTCGAAGGCGACGAAGTGGCTAGGCTCTCGGGCAGTTCGATTTATCGATCGGGGATAGTCGCATCAAAAGGCGGGGCGGTGCAGCCGTTATCGCTGGCGCGCGGATTGGCGAAAGCCGCTATCGCCGCCGGTGCCAAAATTTTCTCATCTAGCCCGGTGAAGCAGCTTTATCGTCAGGGTTCGAGTTGGGTCTGTGAGGTGCCACTGGGCAAGGTCAAGTCTGACTGGGTGATTTTCGCTACCAATGCCTATAGTGACCAAGTTTGCCCCGGGCTGGCGCAGAGTGTTTTGCCGGTGGCGCCGATCCAGATTGCCACCGAACCGCTTCAAGCTGATTTGGTCAGCGAAATTCTGCCACTGGGTCATACGATTTCGGACACCCGCAGGATCATTATGTATGCCCGTCGAGAGCCCGATAATCGGATGGTTTTTGGTGGGCACGGGCATTTGAACCGGCATGGCGATCCTTCCGGTTTTGCTTGGTTGCTGCGCGATGTTGAACGAATCTTTCCTCGGCTAAAAGGCACTCATTGGCGTTATCGCTGGGGTGGACAGATTGCGGTCACTGAAGACCGTCTGCCTCATTTTCACGAGCCTAAGCCGGGTCTGATTGCTGGGCTTGGTTTCAATGGGCGGGGGGTGGCTATGTCCCATGTGATGGGGAAGTTGTTAGCCGATCGAGCCTTGGGGGCAGCGCCCGAATCACTGCCTTTCCCGTCAACCTCGATCCGTAAAATGAAGTATCGAACGATTCAATGGTTGGGCAAGGAGACCGCGGTAAAATTTATGCGACTGCTGGATTACCTAGAGTCGCGGTGAGTTCGGTTAGCCGGTCGTTTAAACTCAAAGTGTTTTGATCCAATCTATTTGACTCAAATTGCAGGTCACTCATTTGTCGTCCTACGAATCCCGCTGGGGAAATTGGTGATAGCAATTGACAGGCCACCGATGGTGCCGGAATATCACCCGCATGAGTGATCAAACAACTTGCCCCGCCGTGCCCGCGAAGTTAACTTTCGCAAGCCTAGCGGCCGACCTGACGGAACCCGGATACAGTTTCATCGATTCGGCCAGTGCGATGTCGTTGCTATCGCAAGTCAATCGCCAAACGATTGCAGAAGACCCGCGATTCCTCGACAGTTGGAATAGTTTGGAAGTTGACCCCTATATGGCGGATGGCGGCAAATATCGAAAGCGTCGACATGCCACTTACGCGGTGATGAATGCCACCGAACGCGCGCAACTTATGCCTTACCAGCCGCATTATCAAACTGTCGATTACAACCCTCTAAATGGCGGTGTGGCGCGCTATTTCGCACCAATTCTCGACGATTTGCATCAAAGCCTGGCGCTGCCCGCTTTGTTGGAATTTGGCAAACAACTATTCACCCAGATCAGCGCTAACGCGTGTTGGCACATTGAACTCCATCAGTTCCGCATCGAAGCTCGCGATGGTCAACTCGGCAAACCGACGCCAGAAGGCGTGCATCGTGATGGGGTAGACTTCGTCATCGTGATGATGATTAAGCGAGTCAATATCAACAGTGGGTCGACCACGCTTTATAATCTTGATCATCAATTGGTGGGTGAGTTCATGCTGCGCGACCCATTCGACATGGTGTTGGTCAGCGACCGTCAGGTCTATCATGGGGTGACCCCAATCGAACAGATCGATCCCGCGCTTGAGGCCTACCGTGACGTTCTAGTGATGACCTTCAAAAAACGTGAAGGGTGATTTTTTTACAACCAATCGATTGAAGGTGCAACGTGAGTTAGTGGTGGCTTGTTGCACGGCTGTCTTACTAAACTACGCGATTAATTAAGTTTGGCTGGGGCTAAAATTTTGTTATTTGACGGGCGCTGAACTGATTTATAATTCGGCGCTTTATAGCCGCTCACGTCGGTTGGTGATGGGTTGTTCCATCACTATTTAGCATTATTGGGGAATATCGTGGAAAGAGAGGCAATGAACTTTGACGTAGTGATCGTTGGCGCTGGCCCAGCGGGGCTATCGATGGCGATCCATCTGGCTAAGCTTGCGGCGCAGCAGCCACGCGAGCTGAGCATTTGTATCCTCGA
>CBDTWQ010000430.1:0-2345 GCA_965364115.1 uncultured Gammaproteobacteria bacterium
ACATCGACGACATGCGCCACTGGGCCGGCAAAACCAGCAAAGATATGGTCCAAATTATCCTTTCTTAAAAGTGGGACACTGCGAATTCTTAACTGATCGACTACTTCACCCAGTGACTGGTTTGTATTCCCGAAAATAGAATTTCACTCGAAAAGCAGTCAGGTTACTACTGGCTCAACCAACTCGTAAGCGCGCTTTGTACGTAATCGGCTGAGATTCTTTCTTGCTCCAGTCGGGCATTATTGAATTGACCAGCCCTCAATCTGTTGAACAGCTTCTGCTCTTCGCAAGACAGCGCGAGTGGTGTCGATATAACGGAATCAGGTTCAGGTACCATTCTCTCCTGAAAAGCAAGGACGGTTGCCTCGTTCATCATCAACGGAACAACCGTACTCAGTTTGCTTCTGACGTCACTGAGAATATTAAGTCCTTCTGAGTCAATGTCGCCCCAATAGCCAGTCTTCTTTTTGGCTAGCCAGACAGCGCTCATCCAGGCAACATTTTTACCCCCACCGGAAACTGATATGGTGTCAGGCACCCGCGGTAAAGCGAGACATGACTGTTCATTTTCGATGACTAAAATTCGCCTAGCGGGTAATTCATAGTCAATTAAAGTTTCCGTTGAAAGTCTGAGCAAAGGCAAGCCACCAAGCGCGGATCTGGTTTGTTCGCATAGCGGCTTGATCAGTAACCAGTCTTTGGGTTTGGCTTGGCACCCCAACCAGGCAAGCATGCCAATCGGCTTAACTGTTCCGTCATGAAGAACATCAACTATATCTTCGACCAACTTGAAATGGGTTTCGATGAATTTCGTATCAACATTCACCAACGGTAAGCTACGCAGGTAATTGCCGTTCCCGAGGCCTTGTTTGAGCTGGGGTATCAAGCTAACCAGTAGTTCGAGGTCGGTTTGTTGATAGTGACCAATCGTATCGAGATGCTCGACTAACCGGTCAAAGAGTGTTTTGTTCGACGAAAGTTTAGACAAAATAAAGGAGATTTTTGCTTGCCAATCCTCAAGTTGGTTGACTTCTCGAGTGCCTAATATTTTTGCAAGCGAAGATATGTCTCTGATAATCAACCTAACCGGTACGTCTTGTTTAGAAATATGCCGATAACCCCGAGTTTCCCATTGCACCTCAACCGGTGGCGAAAAATTATTCCAGGCTGAAACAAATCTCTGAAAATGATTCATATCATCGAGAATCAAATTTCCTTTGGGCGGGCGCAAACCAAGCTCGATCGGAAAAGTCTTTCCGCCCCGAAGCCTTGCCTTCAAGTTGCGAATGTTTTCCCACTCTTTGCGTCGCAGCATCGCCACGGCTGCTTCGGGCAGCAGTCCCCAGGTTGGCCTGGGGAACGGGTCATCAGCCATGTAATTCCATTCCGAGTGACTCAGCATCGCCTTTCAACGAGGCTTGCTTCATCGAAATCATGCGACGATCTATTTCTTCCCAAGTCACTTCACACAGACGGCTTTCGTGCAATTCGGAATCTCGCTCGGCAATCAACAGTGAACGCGCAGACTCTCTTGCCAGATTCAGATTTTTATAAGGTGTGATTAAATTCACGTGTATATGCAATTCCTTGAAAACTCGAAGCACACGGCGACTAACTGCTTCCGCGGTATTTGAAAATGCTTCGTCGAGAAACACTGTGCTATAAACGGGTCTATCAAAGCCCTCTGGCGTCAGCACGTAAGCCAGGCTTGCGGCCACAATAGTGCCGGCAAATGACTCTTTCTCGCCGCCCGATTTGCCGCTTGATGACTCAAGAACATCTCTGATCTCGTCGGTTTTAGAGTCCACCTCTTCGGCATAAAATGCCATCTGATATCTTGGGTCTAGCAGGCGCAAGCTCTCCAGACTGCTGGCAGTTCCTGGTGCGCTCGCCTTCTCCAACACTTCGATCACCTCTGCCAGTAGATCAAAGCGCGCTTCATGGTCGCTACTGGTGGCCTGCCCAAGGACGCTTTTGAGTTTGCGATCAAAGGTTTGCACGTGTGGATATTTCTCCCGCTTTGAGCCCAACCTAAGGTGCGAGCCTGGTTTAAACTCAGTTCGTCTCAATACGCGATTGATCGTGTCAATGCGTTCCAGAATCTCTTCACGTTCTGACTCGAGCTTGGTTTTGATTCTGGCGAGTGATTGGGTGGCATGCTTGTTCAAACGTTGCTTGAATTGGTCAACCAGCTTGGGCAAGCCATCTCGTTCCAGGTAAGCGTAGTGCTCCAGATAGTCCTCCAACCCCTCCAATCCAGTCGGCCAATCGACGGTCAATGGCTGCCACTTGTCCTTGCCCCGAAACGACGCCATGATTCCGTTGGCCGAGCTTTCTGCATGACT
>CBDTWQ010000431.1:0-2338 GCA_965364115.1 uncultured Gammaproteobacteria bacterium
TATATCGCATTTACCAGATCTTGATGCCGTGGAACTTCGACTTAATTCGACTCTCGACAATTAACTTACTAATAATATAGATTAGCAAGGCAAGACCTAACAGTGCTGGAACGATCATTTGCCAATGACTAAGAAATGTTTGTAACAAAATCAGATGCGCTGGGGTGGTGTTATCGGCGGCCATTTCAACCTGACGTTCCTTGCTTTCTAGTTGGGTCTGCAATGACCCAATTAACTCAGTTGCGGTTTGATTTTGTTGTTCAAGATTATCCAACTTTTGCACCAAGCCATCCATGTCTTCTTCGTATTGATCAATGATCATTTTGCTATTACTGAGTTTGTCTATTTCGGCCTGCAGTGCGGAGGTTTTTTTCTTTTCAACAAGCAACTTCAAGTTTGAAGTCGGTTTGCTAACCAAAAACCCTCGTTTTACCCAGCCTTGAGCGCCGTCGGTGAGAGAGACATAAGCATAAGCACCTGCCAACTGTTCTACTTCGAGCATGTCACCGGAAGATAAATAGCGAAGTACCTTACTCTGAGAATTAGAATTTTGGTAAAGCGAAAGACGTAACTGATCAGTCACCCAAAGTCGATCTTTCTCTTGATCACTAGCTTGCTGCGCCAAGACCGACGTGTTGACGGCTCCGACAACAATCAATCCAAAGAGTATATTTTTTATCATTGATTCACGATTCCACTGTGTCGCAACAAAGCGTCGATTTCGGGGTCTCGCCCGCGAAAGCATCGAAACGATTCTATTGCTGGCCTTGATCCTCCGCGTTCTAGAATACACTGCAGAAACCTCTGGCCAGTTTGCGGGTTAAAAACCCCTTCATCTTCAAATGCAGCGAACGCGTCAGCAGACAAAACTTCAGCCCACTTGTAACTATAGTAACCCGCTGCATACCCGCCTGCAAAGATATGTGAAAACCCGTTCTGAAAACGATTATTAGATGGCGTAGCAACCACCGCTACCTCGGCTCTGATTTGATCGAGTATCGATTGAATCTGTTCGACCGAAGCAACATTGGTTAGCTCATGCAGTCGAATGTCGAACAACGAGAATTCGATTTGGCGCAACATTTGAATCGCACTTTGAAAATTCCGTGCAGCTAACATCCGCTCGAGCAATGCTTCGGGTAAGAGCTCGCCAGTTTGATAATGACGGGCAAAGAGATGCAGCGCTTGCCTATCCCAGCAGAAATTTTCCATAAATTGACTGGGCAATTCCACTGCGTCCCACTCTACCCCATTAATTCCTGCCACTTCGGGCACATCGACCCTAGTTAACATATGATGCAAACCATGACCGAATTCATGAAACAAAGTGATCACTTCATCATGCGTAAACAAGGCTGCGGCATCACCGATGGGTGGCGTCAGGTTACAAGTTAGATAAGCCACCGGTAGCTGGGTGTGACCATCAATGTGGTAGCGATTGACACATTCGTCCATCCAAGCACCACCGCGCTTGTTTTCTCGAGCATACAGATCCAAATAAAAGTAGCCGATAACATCGTCTATCTGGTTAGATATTTCATATAAAGTGACGTCATCGTCCCATACATCAATTTTACCGTCGGCTCCAATTTTTTTAATTTGAATTTTAAATAAACGTGATGCGATTTCAAACAGACCACTAATGACAGCTTTATCTGAGAAATAAGGTTTCAGTTCTTCGTCCGAAATCCCGTACTGATGTTGCTTTAGCTTTTCTCCAAAGAACAAATAATCACAAGCTTCTAGTGTATCGTCGAAGCCTAAGGATTGAGCAAATTTTTGGCGCTCATCAACTTCTTGCAATGCAGCAACGCGAGATCGATCGGCCAAATCTAATAAAAAAGACTTCACTTCTTCAACTGATTTAGCCATTTTAGTTTCTAAAGAATATTCGGCATAACTTGAGAAGCCGAGAAGTTTCGCTTTTTCTTGCCTTTTAGCAACAATTTCAACCATGTTATCTGCATTATCGAATTTGTCGTTCGTGCTTGATTGATCCGATGCCCGTGTTACGAATGCATCATAAACCTTTTTTCTGAGTGATCTGTTTTCGGCATAAGTCATCACGCTTAGGTAGCATGGCATATCCAATGTGATTCGATAGCCGCCTAAATCTTTCTGCTCGGCCAACTGACGCAGCATCGCTTTTGCATAATCGGGCAGTCCCTCGAGATCAGCTTCATCTTCAATCAGATATTGCCACGCTTGGGTAGCGTCCAAAAGATTGTTCTCAAAACGCGACTGGACGTTGGACAGATCTTTTTGCAGCTGCTGAAAGTCTTGTCGATGTTCGCCTTTCAGTTCCACCCCACCGAGCCGAAAATGGACCAGTGAGTCG
>CBDTWQ010000432.1:0-2338 GCA_965364115.1 uncultured Gammaproteobacteria bacterium
AGTCTATTCATGCTGATTGCGGCTTTTTTAATTGGCTTTACTACCATCATCATTCGCTTTCTGAGCAAGTTTGACGACCCTGTTTGCATCACTTTCTACTTCACCTTGTCGGGCGCTATTGTCAGTTTAATCGGCATCTACTTTCAAGGCTGGCTAACGCCAAGCCCTTTCGACCTAGGATTACTATGTTTAGTCGGTTTTCTAGGTGGCATCGCTCAATATTTAATGACCCTGAGCTATCGATATGTAGCCATCGGCACCGTCTCTCCGCTGAAATATTTGACGATTGTCTATGGTGGCATAATCGCCTACTTGGTCTGGGGTGAAGTGCCCGATTTGCAGAGCATTTTTGGCATTACCACTATTATTCTCACCGGGCTTTACACGCTTCATCGTGAATTGATTCATAACCAAAGATCGCCAACATGAAAAACCAGAATTGGCGCGCCTACGGATTGCTGATTTTCACCACATGGTGTTGGGGTTTGAATGCGATTATCAGCCGTCTGGCGGTCGGAGAAATTGCGCCAATGCAATTGGTCACCTTCCGATGGCTCGGCGTGATCGTAGTTTTATTGCTTTTTGGTCGGCGTCATATCAAACAAGATTGGCCCATTCTGCGACAACATTTAGGCTATTTAGGATTGATGGGTTGCACTGGTTTCGTCGTTTTCAATGCACTCTTTTATGTCGCGGGTCACCACACCACAGCAATCAACATTGGCATTTTGCAAGGCTCAATTCCGGTGTTCGTGCTACTCGGCAGTTTATTCATTCTGCGGCAGAAGATCACTGGCATCCAAGCGCTTGGGGTGTTGGTTACTTTGATCGGCGTCATTATTGTCGCTAGTGGTGGCGATTTTGGCCGATTACGTGAGCTCTCCGTCAACCGCGGTGATTTATTTATGCTGATTGCCTGTTTTTGCTATGCCGCCTATTCATTGGGTCTCAGTAACCGACCCAAAGTTAGTGCGATTGGTTTGTTCGCGGTGATGGCAGCGGTTGCTTGGCTGGTTTCACTACCACTGGTCGTGATTGAAACTTATCTGATTGGCGGCTGGCAGCAACCTAGCCCCACCGGCTGGGCGCTGGTGCTTCTGGTGACTATCTTCCCGTCATTGATAGCGCAATTATTTTTCATTGAAGGGGTTAGCTTGATCGGCCCAAGTCGGGCCGGAGTTTTCGTTAATTTGGTGCCCGTTTTTGCATCGGTCATGGCAATTTTATTTTTGGGTGAGCAATTCGAGACTTTTCATGCGATTGCTTTAATGCTGGTGCTAGGTGGCATCGGTTTATCAGAGCTAGGGAAGCCTAAAAAGGGATCCTGAACGTTCATGGGTCAGAGTTAATCAAAGTCCTTAATAAACTCTTGATCGAGCTCTTGGTCGAGTTCTTCTGGATCGAATTCCAAACTGACCATGCCGTGTGATTCCATCACCTCGAAAACCATCACATCCGCATACTGACAAGCATTGGCGATCTGTTCGAGGCTAGCGTTGGCAGCATCCCAATTAGAAATATCCGCAACGATATCTTTAGTCTCATCGTCGTCCAGAGGCGGCACATAAAGACTCAGCTTATTGGCCAGATAAACTAAATGGGTCGCGCTTCGAAACTGACCTTGATGATAGGCGTCATGGTGATGCTCACAACATTCGATCAAAATCTCCGGCATTTGCCAGTGTTGCAACAATTGCACGCCTACTGAGGAATGGGTCAGCCCTAGTTGATCCAATTCTGCATTCGGAATATCAATGCCTTTTTGAATCACTCGCTCTTCAGCTGCCAGCATCAATTCTGGCACACGGTTGATTAACAGAAGTTTCCCCATGTCGTGCAGCAGACCAGCGGTAAAAAGAGTTTCCGGATCGTCAAAGTTAGTCAACACACGGGCAAGCTCTCTCGCAATGATCGCGGTTTTGATGCTGTGCAACCAAAAAGCCTGCATCGAAAACGCAGGACTACTACGCCCTTGAAAAACACCCTGCAAAACTGATCCAACCAAAACTTGCTTCAATCGTTCTCGACCCATCAGCGAAACCGCCTGAGCCACAGACTCGATAGGATTTGGCATGCCAAAATAGGCACTATTGACTATTTTTAACAATCGAAGTGTGATTATTGGATCTCTTTGCAGCGTCTCACCAACCTGCTCAGCAGAGCTGCTGAGATCATCGAGCTGCGCAGCAACTTGAGTGTAAATAGCGGGCAAGCTAGGTAGCTCTAAATCGCAGCCTATCAAGCTTTCAAGGCCGAACGATGATTCAACTTGGGATTGGATACTGTGCCTCATGGATAAAAAGCATAGCAGAGAAATATTTGTTTTCTGTGCCAGATT
>CBDTWQ010000433.1:0-2336 GCA_965364115.1 uncultured Gammaproteobacteria bacterium
GGGATTCCCTTTGCGTTTTTACTCGGCTGGTTGTTTTTTGATGAAACGCCGTTTTCAAAACTGTTGCCCGGCGTGCTATTGATTGTAGCGGGCGGCTTAATCATCGCCTGGCGCGAGCACCATTCGACAAAAGCCAATCCATCGACATCGCCTAAGCCAGAGTTATGACCGAGTTAAGCCAGAGTTAGGTGATCATTAGACCCAAGTAACATCTGAGCTAAGCTCCAACTAGGAAAACGCTAGGCCGAGCTAGGAAAGAACCCAGCTAGAAATCAACCGCCTGGTTGGCCTCAAGTTTCATTTTAGCCTCACAATATTCCACCGATGTCAGCATTTGCTCCGCGTCGGCAAATCGTACATAAGGTTTCTTCTGCAACGCCTTTGCCAAAATCGCAGCCAAACCGGCGGGCACCGACAAATTCTCTAGATCCACCTCCTGCCTGACAATACTTTGTTTTAGTTCAGCCAAATTGTTGCCTGAAAATGGCAAATAACCGGCGAGCAAGTGGTAAACCGTAACCGCTAAAGAGAACAGATCGGATCGGCCATCCAACTTTTTGCCTTCAAGCTGTTCCGGCGACATAAAAGCCGGCGTGCCGATAATGATGTTTTCAGCGAGGTGGTCTTGTTTTTCGATATAGGCGGCGCCGAAGTCGGTGATGATATAGGTGTCTTTATCGCTGTTGTACATGATGTTGGCCGGTTTGATGTCGCCATGCACCACGCCCTTGCTGTGCGCCTCAATCAACCCTTGTAAGACAGCTTTGCAGACACGAATGGCCTCGATCGCAGTCAAGTACTGACGCCTTCTAAGTCGAGCGTCAAGCGAATGACCGGGGATGAACTCCATAGCGATATAGGCGTTATTGCCCATCATTTCTGAATCATGAATTTTGACAATATTCAGGTGATCCAATTTAGAAACAATCGCCGCCTCGCGCAACCAGTGGCGAATCCGATCAAGCTCCACGCTCTGACCCGCCACCGCGCTCATCATTTTCAGCGCCACACGCTTGTTGCTGCGACTGTCGAGCGCTTCATAGACAATTGCGGTGGCACCCTCAGCAATTTTGTTGACGACCTTGTAATGCCCAAGCGAGAGCAAAGCGGCTTCAGATGTTGACAATTCGATCGGCGATGGAGACTTCTCGTTGCCAATCGGCACAACCTTTGACGACTCAGCAGCCAATTGTTCAGCCGCCCCGACGAATCCTATATCAAGCGCTGTCGCATCAACATCCGGCGACGCCGCATCGTCTTCAAGCATTAAATCGAGCTTTCGAGGAAAAAACGACTCTGCTACAACACGGGGATCTTCGACGGGTTCCTCGGTATCGCATAACTCGTCGAGGTCGGCAACATGGCCAGACAACCAATAATCCAAATAGTGAAGCGCAAAGCCATTCCGGCTAGTCGCCAAATGCACTCGAATTTGCTCGGCCAGTGCTAGCACCTCAGAATTTACGATGCTTTGCCTTAGCATCAATAGGGCTGCGATCGGTCGCTGCCGATCAATCAAGTATTGAATGTGATGTTCGGTAATCGGCTCTAAAGTGACGAATTCTCCAGTGATATAACGCCCGTAAGTATCGACCGCAGTACTTGTCGATGCGAGCAGCCAAACCACCAAAATAGGAAATGCCAGTGGCAAGAAAAATTGCGCCAATTGCGCCAGCATGACCTCCAGCATCAACAAACCCAATAGGCTCCAGATTAAGGTCAAGATGACAAACGAATGACTCGCGTTGCGGCTATATTTGGTGACATAAACCCACATAAAAAGCGCGTGCATCAAAAAAACCAACCACAGCGGTGACGACCGCATAAGTCCGACAAAGTCGGGGAAACTGCCAGACTGCAACAACAAAATGTGTTCCAGCAAGCCGCTCTCAAAGTTTGTGATGGTGGCCGTCAAACTCAGCAGGAAGGTTATCAGCGTCAGCGCCACCGTGACCGCAACAGGCCAGACATGAGCTTTCTTGGCTCGCAGTGATCGAAGGCGTTTAAAGTTCATTGAGGAGATCATCGGATAGATCGGGAATCGACGCAAATAGTACCTATTGCGACATCATATAGCGCATTCACTGGACAGCAGAGTAAATATTTTTATTATAGGCGCAAGTTTTTAGGTGCACGCATCGCGTGAGAATCGGGAAACTCGTTAAATTCGAGTGCTGCCCCCGCAACGGTAAACAGGCTTAAAGATTGGCCTGCAAGTCCGGAGACCGGCCTGAAAGCAACCTAACAAGACCAGAATTGCGGGTGGCAATTCTCACAGCCTGCCGTGTTTCCAACACTCTGCCACCTGTGCGCGTCTCTCAGCATTTCACGGAGAC
>CBDTWQ010000434.1:0-2329 GCA_965364115.1 uncultured Gammaproteobacteria bacterium
CCTTGAATTTGCCCCAGCCCCCAATAAAGGTTTTCGATTCCAGGCCCGGAGAGCACTCGCTCGACAGAGATTCGAGGCAACCGGGTTCGCAACAAGTTTAATAATTCCAGCTGTTCGGAAGTTTCAGCAGCAAACCCGATATGAGCCGCTTCCCCGGTGATCGCGGTTAGCATACCGTCTCGCTGGCATAAACCCGCCGCCCCAAGGCCAGTTCCTGGGCCAACCACGCCCAAGGTAAAGTCAGCTTTGCCCAGTGAATTCGGCGGCCTCGTACCAATTGGCATCACCTCGTCGGCGGCCATCGACAGTAACGAGTAGGCAACCGATTCGAAATCGTTAATCAACCAAACTTGCTTTGTCTCAAACGTTTTTTGCAGATCTACTTTAGAAACTGACCAAGAATTATTAAGAAAGTTGGCTTTTCCATCGACTAAGGGCGCCGCTAGCGCCAAGCAAATCGACTGGGGCACTGGCAGGTTGTTCGCATCTAAGTAATGTTTCAAAGCCTCGGCCAACGAATCAAAATCGCGACATTTGTATTCGTCCAACTGAATAGGCCCCGAACCCTTGGGATCAGTGATCGCAAAGCGAACATTGGTGCCTCCAATATCACCGACCAACAATGGCTCAGAAGGCTTATACATCTATTTACCCAGGATCATTTTGAAACTCGCGATTATCGCCCAAGAAAATACAACAACCGATGCTCTAGCGCCATCGGCCAAGCCGATCGCCGCTGCGTTGACAACCCAGTCAACTCACTAAAACCAATAGGGCACATGGCTATGGACTCCAAAAAACAGAGATCGGCACTTTATTCTGCCCAAGGAAAATCCCCACCGGATAGTCGACAGCCGCCGCTTGTTGGTAGACCGACCACTTCTTTTCACCGGTAATGTGGAGCAGGATATGTCGACTGTTCAGCAGTGCCGCAGCAGTCAAAGTGATTCGCTCATGGGGTGCTTTATCAGCCAGCACGGCCCAACAGTTCTGGTCGAAGTGAGGGTCTAGCGCGCGCGAATCAACCCCCGGAAAGAGCGAGGCCGTATGGCCATCTTCCCCCATTCCAAGAATGACCACGTCAATCGGCAACAGCAAGCCCGCGATCGCATCTTCACAAGTTTGACAACCTAGCCGAGCAGTCGCCGCAGAATTTTTCAATGGTAGAAAATCAGCCTCAGCCGCAGGACCTTTTAGTAAATAGCTTCGCACCATCGCTTCATTGCTGTCTTCAGAATCCGCTTCGACCCAACGCTCATCAGCCAATGTGACCGTAATTTGCGACCAAGGCAACGACCGCCCCGCCAGCTCGATCAGCAGCGGCTTTGGCGTATTACCACCTGACAAAACAAGACTGGCTCGCCCTCGCGCAGCGACCGCATCGGTTAATTCAGCTTCGATTCGATCCGCAAGCATCCGCACTAGGTCAGATTCTGAATCGAGTTTAAATTCTGCAACACTCATTAAATTGGTCAGGTCTGGTGAATTGTGGACTCATGATAGCAAAAGCTCATTAATCGTTCACGGATTCGGTGGTCAAGTTAAACAGGTCATCATTCGCTTCGACTAAGGACCGACTTGTGCACCCAATGGAGTCTGGGAACAGCTGATGCGGTTTCGACTCGTTTGCAGTATGAATCGAAAAGCCGAATGCCTGCGCATTAACGTTGCAGAAGGCTTCTTCAGTTGATTCAAAAATGAAAGGGTTCCCGACAATAACCCCTGTTTTGGCCGGGACGAAAGGCTAACTCTTAACGATCAGTCTAACGAGTTAAACTGGGCTCTATCCTTGAACTGCTTGCCTCTAGGTTTTGCACTTTCGAAGCCCTATTTCCGCCTCTCCGTGCCAAGACAACTCCTTTGCCCCTAACCTCCGTGGAATGGATCCATCATGCCTAACAAGCGTTAGTCTAGTCGGTAAGCAAAGTCATTTTTTTCGTAAGTTTTCAATCTTTATTATGTCGCCTTAGTGACGTGAAAATTATTTTTGAATTTCGATAAGGCTTTCGACGGTGAGTGACCGAGGTGATTCCCGCAAGAGAGCCCCCGCTACTGCTACCAAGAATAAGGCAATATATTCTTCTCTAGCGCAAAGAAACTCATTTGAATGAGAACAACATTGAAATCGAATAGTCAAAGTTAGTGATGTAACCGAGTTGAATTAGCGTGCGTTCGTCAGCTCGCAATCATGAAAGAGCCTCCGATGTCACTAAATGCAAAACGACCGACCTTTTAGTTAGAGTTTTGCGAGTGGCTTAGAGAGTCAGCCCCATTACAAGCTAGGTGGGTTCCCGACCAAAACCTCCTATCTTGACCGGGATGAAAAGCA
>CBDTWQ010000435.1:0-2323 GCA_965364115.1 uncultured Gammaproteobacteria bacterium
TCACCCCGATTCAACTGCACCCATTTAGTATGGGTGCCGGGCAAAACCAATACCCCGCAAAAATCGGCATGATCACAAAGAAACCCATTAATTTGAGTCTCCTCTCCACGCATCACGTTGGCGGGTTCTGTCTGCTTGATGCCGGGCACGATAGAAACTCGAATTCGCGGATCGCTGGTGACCACATCCACCACCGAAATTTGCTGCGGCAGTTTGATCGGCGCCGATAAATAACCCGCTTCACACCAACCCTCACGAGAACCCGCCATACCGCAAACCAAAACCGGCGTCACTTGGTTAGTCGGCAACCAATCGTCGATCAGTTCGGTCAGCACAGTTTCATATTGGTCGGGTCGCAAACCGCTCACGCCCTGATCACTGGTTAATTGTTGCTGAACCTGATGGTCTGCCGAGATCAACCAAACTCGAAGCTGCGAGGTGCCCCAATCAACCGCTATCCAATTCACTATCCGATTCTTTGGCATCATCCGGTCACCACCACGCCCGCGTCGATCACCAGCGCTTGGCCTGTCATCATTCGCGATGCATCAGAGGCCAAAAACAGCGCACCGTTAACGATGTCTTGCGGCGCCAGCATTTCTTTCAGACATTGTCGTTCAAGGTGTTTATCTAAATCTTCTGGGGTCACCCATAAGGCCTTTTGCCGCTCGGTCAGAACCCAGCCGGGCAGCAAAGTATTGACGCGAATCTTATTCGGCCCCAATTCTCTTGCCAGCGCGCGCGTCAAGCCGGTAATGGCCGCCTTGGAGGCTACATACGCGGGATATCCTGCATTGCCCATCAGGTAGGATATGGATGAGAAATTGATGATCGAACCGCCACCGGCTTGCTGCATTCCCGCGGCCACCGCTTGGGCACTAAAGAAATGCGGCCTGAGGTTGATATTCATCGATGCGTCCCAATCGGCAACGCTGTAATCCGCAATTTGATGACGGTCGTCAACCGCGGCATTGTTAATCATCGTGGTTATCGGACCATGCGCCGAGGCAGCTTCGCCGAGAGTTTCTTGAAATTGCTCAACGTCGCTAATATCGCAACGCAGGAATAGCGGCCTTGCGCCATACTGCGATTCCATTTGGCCGCAAAACTCAGTCGCATTTGAGCGCTGCACAAACGCAACTTTGGCACCTTGTTGCAGGAAGCCCTCGGTAATCGCTGCACCAATTCCAGAGCCACCCCCGGTGATAAAGACACTGCTCCCGGCTAGATCATGGAACGTCGCTATAGGTTTCATCAAAGTTAATCCTGATTGGTTGTATGGGTGGAGTGCAAACTACGCGAGATGACCGTCAGGCCGTTGTTCATCCGGTTCAACTTTGCGCCCCTCGATCACCAACATACTCGATGGCAGCGCCAGCGGCAGACCCACACCGCGTTGCATCAGCGCGCTGCCTGACAACATTATGCCGTCAGAATCGGCCAACGATGACGCCCAAAAACGATTGATGTTGCCCGCAATTTCGCAACACGGATGTAATTTCAGTCGATAAAAACTGCCTGCTTCAAGGCCGACCAGCCGCAACGGTTGGCTTCCATGACGCGCTGAGGCTGCCATTTGCGCCGCGAAAACGACAAACTGTGTTGCGCATCGGGCTAGCGTCATTTCAGCGACTATCGCTGAATCATCGCTGTCTAGGCGAAACAATTTCCCTTCGAATAACCAGCTTCGATTGAGCTTCCACCAATCGATCACCAGACTCAGCGAATTCGATTCAATCTCGGATAATTCACGAACGTCCATTTCCAGCCCCATATGACGGCTCGCGGCAACCCAAGCGCGAAACATCATCGGCAGAGTTCGCCCGGAAGTGTGACAAAGGCGCGGCCCAACATGCGAACCGGTAATTTCTGGCGGCAGCAACAACGCCGCTTCGTGCTGCATTCGCCAACGCTCAAGCGCGTCGTTTGAGTCGGATAACCAAACACGCTGAGTGTGCGCTAGCATTCCAAAATCAATCCGCCCACCGCCGGAGGCACAGTTCTCAACTTCAATCATCGGGTGGGCTTTATGCAAGCGCGCTAACAAATCATACAAAGCCTTCGTCTGCGCACTGCTAGCACCCACGCAGGCGCGGTTATGGTCCCATTTCAAATATTCGATGGAATATTCATTCAATAGCTGGTCTAACGCGTTAAAGAGGTGTTCGCAAACTGCCGTTTGATCGAGATCGAGTACCCACTGTTGGCGTCCAGTAGGGCAATTAGCAGGGCCTAACACCCATTCGGGATGAAGCCGATAAAGATCGCTATCGGGGCTTATCATTTCGGGTTCTACCCACAAACCAAAGCTCATCCCGGCTTG
>CBDTWQ010000436.1:0-2321 GCA_965364115.1 uncultured Gammaproteobacteria bacterium
TCGATTGAACTCGTACCGAAAATTGAAGCAGAATTGCTCCGCTTGAATCGAGACTACGAGGTGCATCAGACTAACTATACGGAATTGGTGCAACGCAGAGAAACGGCGAGAATTTCCGAGGATGTGGAAGAGGGCACCGAGCAGGTCAAGTTTCGAATCATTGAACCTCCGTATGCGCCAATCAAGCCCAGTTTCCCAAATCGAGTGTTGTTTGACCTTGGCGTCCTGTTAGTCGCACTTGGGATTGGATATGGGTTAAGCCTGCTGGTAGCGTTATACCGGCCGATGTATTCGAGCCCGAATGAGATTCGCAGAAGTATTAATATTCCACTGCTGGGTGCGGTCAAGAAATTCGATACTGACGCCGTGCTTTCGACTCAGCGCAGAAATCTATTTTATTTTATTGTCGCTAACCTGTTGCTAGTTTGTAGCGCAGTGGCATTGGCCTTTTTGCACTCAAAGGAAATGGCAATTATCAGTCATCTCAAATCGGTAATAATATAAATTATGGGTTTCCCGGATAATAAAACGGACAAGAAGAAGGCCGCCAATCTGTTGGAGCCATCTGGTGGCAACCTGCAAGAAATCCCTCTCAACATTGACTTACCGGATAACAGTGTCGAGAGCGAAGTTTCTGCGGAATCTGGAGTGGTATCCGTTAGCCCGCTGAAGCCGTTTTCGTCCCAGGTTTCGTTAGATATAGACGATCTCCAAAAGCAGGGGTACATCACGCCTGGGCAATCGAATACACCACTGACCAATTCATTTCGCATGATCAAGCGCCCACTGCTTAATGTTGCGCGAGGAAAAGGAAGCGCCAACCCAAAGAATCCTAATGTCATTATGATAACCAGTTCGGTCAGTGGCGAAGGCAAGAGTTATACAGCGATCAATCTTGCGATCAGTATTGCAATGGAACGCGACAAACACGTATTGCTGATAGACGCAGATGTAGTCAAACCTACACATCACAAAATCTTCGGGCTCGGAGACCAAGATGGGCTTACCGACTTATTGCTTGGTAACGCACGAGATATCAGCGAGATTATTTTCAAGACCAATATCCCGTCATTTTCGATGATCACAGCAGGCAGCATTGTTGATCACGCAACCGAACTCTTGGCGAGTCAGGCCATGGAAGATTTTATAGATGAGGTAGCGGGGCGATACCCGGATCGCATCATCATAGTTGATTCGCCACCACTATTGATGACGACCGAGGCGAGTGTGCTGGCACCTCACATGGGGCAGGTTATATTGGTAGTCGAAGCCGAGAAAACCCTCCGTCACCAGGTTGAAATGAGCCTGGGCTTGCTCTCCAACGAGGTCACTTTCCTGGTTTTGAACAAAATGAGGGGCCTAGACGATGGTGGCGGTTATGGCTATTACGGCTACGGCCAACAAGACTGAACCCTTTTGATAGCGCCGGGTTATTACCTCCTGCTGCGGCCCTTGCTTTTGGTCGTGCCGTTGGTTCTGCCGGTGGCGCAAGCAACTGCGGCTAGCCGGCTCACGCCTGTACTTGAGCTCGACCATACTTTTATTAACTTAGACAACCTTGCCGGACAGGATGCCGGTGGCGTCACCGTGATTTCACCAGGCTTCGACTACAGCCTGGAATCACGCTACACCACGCTTAATATGTCGCTGCTGGTAGACACGGAAACTTATACGGGTCTAGACCGCGACGATCGGGTTTCGACCAATCTCGATTTTGATGCGATTTTCAATCATGACCCTGGCCGCTGGAAGTCTACCCTTAATACGGATATTCGGCAGGTCAATGACAGTGTGGACGGTGTTCAGAGCCTCAGTCAGAACACGTTTAACTCGTTTACCAGAGAGCTGCGAACTTTCTCTGCCGACACCAATTATAAAGATCGCTTGAGTTCGACGATTGATTACCAAGCGTTACTGAGGGTCGATAGAACGAATTACGAAGACGAAGATGCGACCAATGGCGCGAACCTGGATTTGTCGATCAATAATTTCCTTTCCGGTAACGCTTCCACCTGGACTGCCGCTGTCGCGACTGACGTTACCAATACTGACGGAGACAGAACGCAAATCGATCTCCTAGCATTGACACTATATTACCGGGTCAATAGCCGTTGGCAGGCTTTTACCGATCTGACCGCTTGGAAAACCAGCGAGGATGGCTCGGGTCTAGGCAATGACCAGGGGCGCGAAAGCTTCTTACTGGGGCTCGCTTGGGCTAACAGACGGGATGATGCTATTCGCTTTGGTTTAGGTGAATTCGATGCTGAAGCATCCTACAGCTTAAACGCACAAATCACTCGGCGAAGGTCGCGATTTACCGC
>CBDTWQ010000437.1:0-2319 GCA_965364115.1 uncultured Gammaproteobacteria bacterium
AGCTCATTTTGCGCTAATAGGTATACTGTCCCACGTTGTGCCAATGTTTAGCTTTTTCTCGACGTTCGGAGTAAAGTTATTCGTATTCAGTCGTCGATAGGACTTTAAAATAATGGATAACACACCGTCGACGAGCGTTCTGAATACACGATGTTGGGGTCAATTAACCTCATTCAACAAACGATCAGTATTAAGGGGAATTATGCAACAATCAAAACTACACATTTTAACAATACTCGCTTTGGCAGTAGCGCTCACGACCGGCGTTGTTGATGCCAAGCATAAAGATAAGAAAGGTAAAAGTAGCAAGGGTGGCAAATACAAAGATGCTATCAGCCTGGGGCCACGGCCCGCATTTCTGGTTGATGGAATGGAATCAGGCAAACTCAAGGATGAATTGAGCCAATGCAAAGGCGGTCCTTTCAAGCGGACTGATTTTTCCATCGGACATCGCGGCGCGGCGATGCAGTTTCCGGAGCACACGCGCGAGTCTTATGTGGCCGCGGCACGTCAGGGCGCTGGCATCGTCGAATGCGACGTGACCTTTACCAGCGACCGCGAGTTGGTCTGTCGGCACTCGCAATGCGATCTGCATACCACCACCAACATACTCGAAATCCCTGAGTTGGCCAAAAAATGTTCCATACCTTTCTCGCCTTATGACGCATCGTCAGGAACTGGCGCAACGGCACGCTGCTGCACCAGCGACATTACGCTCGCGGAATTCAAAAGCCTGAAAGGCAAAATGGACGCGTCCAATTCGAGCGCAACTACGGTCGCCGAATACGTCAATGGCACAGCAAGCTGGCGCACTGATCTCTACACCAGTCGCGGCACATTGATGACTCACGCCGAAAGCATTGATCTGTTCAAGCAACTGGGCGTGAAAATGACGCCTGAATTGAAATCACCCGCGGTGACTATGCCTTGGCAAGGGACTTATACCCAAGAAGACTACGCCCAGCAGATGATCAATGACTACAAGCGGGCGAAGGTCAAGGCTAAAGACGTTTGGGCACAATCCTTTAACCTTGCGGACGTCGAATATTGGATTAAAAACGAGCCGAGTTTCGGCAAACAGGCGGTCTATCTGGACAGCCGCGTGTATAACGATGAATCGTTTACTGCAAGCCTCGCCGATTTCGAACGTTTGAAAGGCCTCGGCGTGAAGGTTGTTGCACCGCCAATGTTCGCACTGCTCGATCTGGATGCACGTGGCGACATCGTTCCATCTGAGTATGCCAGGTTGGCGAAAATCGCCAAACTCGACATCATCACCTGGACTTTCGAGCGCTCGGATTTGCGTAAAGGTGCGGTCAACGCCGCTGGTAGCTCGACGTTCTACTATCGCAACATCGGTAGTGCGATAAAAACGGATAGCGACATGTATAAAGCCCTGCACGTGCTTGCGCAGGACGTCAAGATCGAGGGTATTTTTTCCGACTGGCCCGCGACCGTGACTTACTACGCCAACTGCATGGGCTTAAAGTAAGAGCTTAAAGTGGGGCAGTTTACCTATTGAGACTGTAACGATTTCATAGGTAGATTGCCCCAGATTTAGGGCTTGATGAAATGTAGCTTAAAGTGGAACAGTTTATCTATTAAAGTGTTTTGTCGAGCCCGACCATAACTAACTGTCCGCAGACTGTAGGCTGGCAAGCCAGAGTTCAAATGTTGTATCGCGGCCTTGGCGGACAATGTTCTGACAGGATCCATCAGCACAGAGTTCTTGAGCCACCAACTTCGGCAGGGTTTTGGTCGACGAATATAGCCTCTTATGATGTTTTAGTAATCGGGCTAGGGCTTCGAGCCGATCAATAACGTTTCGATAGTGATCAGTTTGAAGACCCAAATAGTGGTTATTTTGAATATAACGGCTAACGCATTTATGTTGTCACCGTTTAGAGCGGCAGATAGTATGAGCTATCGTCCGGTGCCATCGTTGATGACGGGTGTGCGGGCTGATATTTTGGTGAGTTGAAGCTAATCACCGATCCGGTTCATCGCTTTTTACCAGCGCTACTTATCTCTGCTTTAGGCAGAGCCAATGGTTACTGTTCCACTTTAAAAACTAAGGCGTAATCTGGCGCAATTCGACTCTTCGGTTGGCGCGTCGGCCTTCCTCGGTTGCATTGTCGGCGACCGGATAAAATTCGCCGTAACCTCGGGTAATAAGGCGTTTTGTGTCGACCCCCTGATTAGCCAAGTAAATCAGCACTACAGTGGCTCTTTTATCAGATAAGCGTTGGTTGAAAAGGTCTGACTTGTGGCTATCGGTAAACCCTGCAATTTCAACTGAGAGATTGGGCCGGCTTTTCA
>CBDTWQ010000438.1:0-2314 GCA_965364115.1 uncultured Gammaproteobacteria bacterium
GCCTTTTTGCACTGATTCTCTCGCCTCGATGCGTTTCGCCCAGTTCACCACATTTTGATATGACGCGGTGTCCAAAAACTCGGCTGCATCATAAATGTCTCCCAGTGCGAGTCGCCCATACCAAGACCAAATCGCGATATCGGCAATCGAGTATCCGCTCGCGCAGATAGTGTCGCGCTGCCCTAAATGGCGCTCCAATACATCTAGCTGACGTTTGCTTTCCATCGCGTAGCGATTGATTGGATATTCCATTGGATAGGGCGCGTAGCTGTAAAAATGACCGAAGCCACCGCCTAGAAATGAAGCGCTGCTCTCTTGCCAAAACAACCAACTAAGGCATTCGGTGCGCTCGCGCGGGTTCGCTGGCAACAAGGCATCAAACTTTTCGGCTAAATAGTGCAATATCGCGCAAGACTCGAAAATAGGCTGGGCGGGAGTAATTGAATGATCGACCAGCACCGGAATTTTCGAATTGGGGTTAATCTTGACGAAATCAGAACCAAACTGCTCACCCTTGCCAATATCGATGGTGTGAAGGTCGTAGGCGGCTTGATCCTTGCCCAGTGCCAACAGCTCTTCCAGCATCACCGTGATTTTGATTCCATTTGGCGTGCCCAATGAATAAAGCTGTAAGGGACGGTCGCCGATAGGCAGCACTTTCTCATGGCTGGCGCCCGCAATGGGACGATTGACGCCGGCCCACTTGCCGCCGCTTTTCTGGTCCCAGGCCCAAACTAGTGGTGGCGTGTATTGGTCGTTGCTCATAGTGTTTGTCTCGGTTTAGTTCGTTTGGATGTATTGCAATGCCATTCTTCGTTGAATAGATCGTAAGTGATTCTGTTAAAGCAGTTTATCGCGTTCGACTGCTTGTTTTAAGTTAATGGTGTATAAATTGGGTTGTGGTTTGCGATCTTGGCTCATTGGAATGGCTTGCTCTCGGTAAGCTTCTGACTCACTTAGGCTGCCGTAAGTTTCCTGCCAATGGTATGATTCTGTTTTTTTAAATAAGAATTCTGTCGTGGGCTGCCAATACTTCGATCCTTGCGCTGGCGGGGCTGACTCTTTCACCATAGCGATCCCCAAATTCACCTTTGGCCGAGGTTGTTTGCAGGAGTCTGGCCAGCGTGCCAAAGCGCTTGGGATGACTCGGGTTGGTTTGTTTACAGACCCCATATTGCGCGACAGCGTCCATGTTGCAACGGTGCGCGATTGTTTGCGCCAAGCTGGGCTTGATCTAGAAATCTTCGACCAAATCACGATTGAGGCTGATGATGCCAGCGTGTTGCGTGGTGCGCAGTTCATCCGTGAAGGTCGATTTGATGGGATTGTCTCGGTGGGTGGTGGTTCGGTGATCGACACCGCTAAAGCGTCGATGCTTTATGCGCTGCAGCCAACCGACGAGTTTCTCGACTATTTTGCACCACCGTTGGGCGGTGGTAAAACCATGCCAATTAAATTACTGCCGCATTTGGCTTGTCCGACGACCTCCGGCACGGGTTCCGAATGCACCTCAATCACAGTGCTACGGATCAATCATCTCGGCACCAAATTTGTGCTGGCGAATCCAGTCTTGCTCGCCAATGAAGCCTTGGTCGATCCTGCCTGTTGCGATAGTTTGCCGGCGAAGGTGGTCGCCTCAACCGGTTTCGACCTGCTTTGTCATGCACTCGAATGTTTCACCGCCAAAGCCTATTCGCAGTGGCAAAAAATGCCTGATCCATTGGCACGGCCGTTGATTCAAGGGGCCAATCCCTGGAGCGACCTGGCGGCGCGTAAGGCGCTTGAGATTGCCGGTGAATATCTGCAACGTGGGGTCAACAATCATCTCGATCACGAAGCGAGGGACCAACTGATGTGGGGTGCGTCGTTAGCGGGAATGGCCTTCGGTAACAGTGGCACTCATCTTGGCCATGCGCTGTCATATGGCGTCACCCATTTGATTCAAGATGTGACCACCGATGACTACCCGGTTAAATCACCTTTCATTCCTCACGGCATTAGCGTGGTCCTATCGGCGCCTGCGGTATTTCGCTACACTGCGGCCGCAACGCCCGAGCGACATTATCAAGCCGCGGGCTATTTACAAGCCGACTTGCAGGATGCTGGAGCGGATGATGCGGGCGAAGCGATTGCCAATCGTTTGATCGATTTAATGCGCAACACAGATATGCCGAACGGCCTGGCTGCGGTTGGATTTACGCCGCAACAAGTGCCGGCACTAGCGGCCTCATCAGCGCGTCAAATTCGCGCGATTGCGAATGCACCGCGCGAAACTAATCTGACCGATATCGAAAATATTTATGCTTCGGCGATG
>CBDTWQ010000439.1:0-2313 GCA_965364115.1 uncultured Gammaproteobacteria bacterium
TTTAGAGGGACACCCGCTTTACAACACAAAAAACCATATCACTCTCATCGAGCCCATGCCTTTTGAACAAGGGGCGGCGAGCAGGTCTTATTCTGTTTGCTGAGATTCATTGAAGGATACGTTTTTGACCGAAAACACGTCGAAAACAGTTTAGATGCCTCGAAAACTTGGTTTGGACTGATTTGAATTCGACTAATTACTAAAACGGTATTTTATAGCGGGTGTCCCAGTTTCTCTTCCAGGTGCTCTGACACGGATATTGGTGGAGATTCAGTGAGAGGCAAAACCAACCACGCACCTGCAAATAACTTAGAAAAGGATCTGTGATTGCATTTTATCGACTGGGAAACATTACGACATTGATGTTCCCTTAAGTGTTAGCTGATTGCGACTCATAGATTGCGCTCGCATGCGCTTCGAGGAGGCCCATTAATGAAAAGAAAGGACCCGGACCGTAACTGACACGCGACACCCCGAGCTTCGCTAATCGCTGCAGACTTGGTGTGCCATCCATTACCATGATGTTCGTTGGTAGCATGTTGTGCCGGCAGAAATCGGCAATAAGTGCTTCGTCGACGAGCCCAGGAACAAAAATACCACTAGCACCAGCATCTCGGTAGGCGATTGCTTTGGCTTTGGCTTCGTCGACTAAGTCCGAATGGGATTGATCTTTTGTGGCTTGCAAGAAAAGATCGGTGCGAGCGTTAATGAACAACGGCATGCCAGCTTGATCAGCAGATTCACGAATCGCTGCGATCCGCTCGCATTGCGTCGCCGTGTCGTGCATACCGTTACCGCCGACAACCTGGTCTTCGAAATTAATGCCCACGGCGCCAGCGGCGATGATGCGCTGGACGTTCGCCGCAACGTCGGCGGGCGCATTAGCGTAACCGCCCTCGAAGTCGATGGTCACGGGCAGTTCCACAGCCGCACAAATTCGCTCAGCAATTCTTTCGACCAAATCCAGAGGGATAGTTTCACCATCCTCAAAGCCGTGCGCTGCTGCGACTGACCAGCTGCCTGTTGCAACGGCTTTCGCCCCGGCCTTTGTCACCGCTTGGGCGCCTGCGGCATCCCATATATTGTAAAGAACGCAGGGATTACCCGGTTCATGCAGTTGTGCGAAGCTCTTTGCTTTTTCATTTTGGTTCATGTGTGTAGGTTAACCTTTTCAGTTGAGTTCTTATTTGCAAGTTTGCGCTCGTGGTCGATCAACCATTGTTTGCGCCAGCGCCCACCGCCGTATCCGGTGAGCGAGCCATCCGCCCCAATGACGCGGTGGCAGGGAACCACGATGGCGATCTGGTTGGCGCCGTTAGCCTGTGCGACAGCCCTGCTTACTGTTGGTTTTCCGACAATATTGGCAATCTCACCATAGCTTCGTGTTTCACCCAAAGGAATATCGCGTAGCGCGTCCCAAACACCGCGGGTAAAGTCACTCCCAAGTTGGGCAAGGGGCGTCTTAAAACCCGTGAATGTGTCAGCAAAGTACCCAGCGAGCTCAACCTCAATTTGGTCTGTTATGGTATTGCGACCGACCCCGATCGCACCTTGTTTAACCTGCAGTTTCTTCAGCTCGTTCGGCAATCCCTTGCGATCAAAGAATTCCAACAGATAGAGCGCGTGTGTATTTGCCACTGCAATCATCGCGCCTAATGGTGTTTCCAACCACTCGGCGTTTAGGCCGGTCCCCTTTGTCACTTCTGATGGCGGTCTGCCGAGAATCCGGGCAAGAGCCGCACGAAAGCCGCTCGACGATTCGAAGCCAGCTTCGAGCTGCGCGTCTAAGACTGGTGCTCCGTTGGAAAGTTTTGACACGCCGTTTCGGACGCGACGCAAACGCGCCATTTCCAAGAAGGTAATTCCGAAATGTCGCTTAAAGACACGCCGAACAGTGGACGGCTCAAAGCCCAAATCAATGATGGTTTCTTCCCGCCAACGCTTCGACGGTTCCCGCTCGAGCGCATCTACCAGTGTT
Source organism: uncultured Gammaproteobacteria bacterium (assembly GCA_965364115.1). GTDB lineage: Bacteria > Pseudomonadota > Gammaproteobacteria. The sequence goes on from CBDTWQ010000439.1 coordinate 1,979, forward strand.
TGGACCACTGGATCTACTTCGCCGGCCGACGCTAGCGGCCGACAGCGTTTGCAAGGACGAAACCCAGCATCCATACACGTGGCGATGTTCGAGAAAAACACACTATTCTCTCGTTTTGGCTTTCTGGCCGGACATGTTAATCGGCAAAATACGCCAGTAGTCGTGACACCGACGTAGGCAAGCCCTTCGTAGGTTGCATCGCGAGCAATCAGTGCCTTGTATAGGGCATCATCATTTGGCAGGTCAGGTAGCATGGCCTATTTGTATCAAATTAAGCGCGTCGGCGCCGCCGAAAATCGGGCGCCTATTGTTTTGGAACATTAATAATTGCTGTA
>CBDTWQ010000440.1:0-2307 GCA_965364115.1 uncultured Gammaproteobacteria bacterium
CGATCGCGTTGGCCACATTGGCATAAGCCTTATCGACATTCGGCAAGTCTTCCCATTGCACGTGCTCGCTCGGCCAAGCCATCCAGCAGGCACGATGCGGAGTCCATTCACCCGGCATTATGTATCCCAACTCAGCTGGCGCTAACTGCGACAAGTTTTGAAGTTTTCTCATCTATCACCTCGAAAGAGTTTTTGATCAACCGGTTTGATCCATTAATCTATTAATCGCTAATCAGCTCGGCCAAATTAACCAATGAACGGCCCAATTGTCGCTTAGCTCGCGGCGGCTCGACCATGCGCTTCGGCGAAATCTGACATGCTGTTAAATTCCCACTCGATCGAATACTCACCCTCAGGCGGCGAGGTCGCACCCAACCCCTCCTGATTATGACGTCGGTTGATCCAGACTTTCGGCAACCGCATTACGCTCGCAGGCACCATGTCATGGTTAAGCGATTGTGCCAGATGCAATATTTGATGCGGTAGAATGCCAAATTGGGTTCGCAGCTGCGCCAGCATAAACTCAAAATTGCGCAAATTGGGCTTATAACAACCGACATCCTGCGCGGTGTAGATGGCATCCCACTCGATCTCAAGACGCGCATTGCTGCCCATGTAACTGATTCGATCGCAGTTGGTCAAAGTGGCCATCAAGTAATGTTGTCGCAGATATTCTAGCGACTCGATTGAATCATCAAAGGCTGGCCAATGTTTGACTGAACGGCCGAATTCGACAGCCTCTTGATCGCTGAATTTGATCTGCCATTTAGCCGCCATTGCGAGGGCTACTTGAGCCAATAAATCACGATAGAGCATCGAGGGTGACTCCATTTGCTGCCTTTTTTCGCACTCGGCAAATCGTTCCAAAACCTCGTCACGCGCTAGCTTGATAGGCAGCTTGTCGAGCAAGGGTTGTAGCGCCTGATAAATGCCGCTTTCCCAATCGATCAGAGTGCCGTAAGTATCAAAAGTCAAAATTTTAAAATCAGTTAAATTCATCGAATTCCAATCTAGAAATTAGCATCATCAAGCTTCAGTGAATAGATTATATTACTCCAAATTCTAAAGAGAGCTGACAAAGAATATTTTGTCCCTAGCCAACAACATTCGTCTTTATCCTTGGTTCCGTGCAACCGCAAACGGTCACGCCTGGATTCCTGTGTTTTTTCTTTACATGAGTCAAACCTTGCCACTGGACCAAGTGATCAAACTGTCGGCGGTCTACTATCTGTCGGTGTGCCTGCTGGAAGTACCTTCGGGTTACCTGTCTGACCGCTTTGGTCGACGAATAACCCTGTTACTCGCCAGCGCCGCGCTGATATTGGCCCACGTTTGCTTTATCGTTGGCGCTAGTTTCAACTGGTTTGCGGTGGCACAGTTCTTATTGGCAGCCGGCATTGCGATGCAATCTGGAAGCGATACAGCGCTTCACTATGATTCGCTAAAAGCCCTCCAGCGCGAGTCGGAATATGCCGAACGCGAAGCAACCGCCGAACAATGGGGGTTGACCTGGCTAGCGATTGCCACATTGAGCGGCGGTGCTTTGGGGCTGATTGATCTTCGACTGGCCTATTGCTTCTCGCTGGCCAGCGCGGTAGTCATGGCCTCGCTGGCGTGGCGCATCGTTGAACCCTCACAACGCCCAGGAATTAAGCACCAACCGAAGAGCTTTGCGTGGGTTCTAGTCAGCTGCATCAGCCGCTTGCGCGATCCATTGTTAGCCTGGATTTTTGGCTTGGTAATTATCCTCTTTTCACTTGCGCACATCGTGTTTGAACTCTATCAGCCTTATATTAGCTTGCTTGCTTTGCCCTCTTTTGACTCGACCCAGCTAACCCCACTGATCTCTGGCATTGTCATCGGTGTCTCGATGTTTGCCGGCGCGTTCGGCGCGCGCATCAGCATTCGTTGCTTAAATCGTTTAGGGTTGGTTGGTTTGTTGGCCGCCGCTTCTCTGCTGCAGCTCACCATTGTTGGGATGATGGCGATATGGATTCATCCCTTCGTCTTAGCGCTGGTGTTTGTGCGAAATTTTCCAATGGCCTTGATTCACGCGCCGATCAATGCCGCTATAGCGCCCAGAATCAACCGCGAACAGCGAGCCACTTACCTATCATTACAAAGTTTGGGAGAACGCTTCTTTTTTGCGATGTTGCTTCTTTTGGTAGCCACAGAGATGCAGCCGGGGATAGCGGTTAACGCCGTAACTTTGACTGAAATCCTTTCGTCCGCAGCCCTGATTGGAATCGGTTCGCTGCTAGTTATTTTCATCTTTGCCGGCAAAATGCGGCAGTTGGCCAATGCGCC
>CBDTWQ010000441.1:0-2303 GCA_965364115.1 uncultured Gammaproteobacteria bacterium
GCAGCTATATATCAGCAAGCGGTGGTAAGTCGAGTGATGCCGCTCGGTAATTTGACCGGGATCACTGATCAGGAAAGAGTTTTGCTGGGTGACTGGTACCAGTCGCTTGGCAGTAATGGAGATTGACTCGCTGGATGCTAGTCACGAGTAAATTAAAACAAACATAAACATAAACATAACTCAGGGGGATAGACATAGTGTCTAACAATAATTCTTCGCTCGGCACACCCGAGCAATTAAGAGATCCGAATTACACGCCGCCGTTAGTACAAGCGATTCCGCTCGGAATTCAGCATGTGCTTGCGATGTTTGTTAGCAACGTCACGCCGGCGATTATTATTGCCGGTGCAGCGGGGTTTGGCTTTGGTTCGAATTCGTCGGACTTTCCAAGTCTGATTTATATGATTCAAATGTCGATGCTTTTTGCGGGTGTTGCAACGCTGTTCCAAACCATTGGTTTTGGTCCGATCGGTGCGCGCTTGCCAATCGTGCAGGGCACTAGCTTTGCGTTTATTCCGATTATGATTCCGCTGGTTGCGGGAAAGGGCGTCGACGCCATGGCCGTGGTCATGTGTGGCGTTATTGCAGGCGGCATTTTCCATGCTTGCTTGGCCCCTGTAATCGGAAAAATCCGCTTTGCATTGCCACCACTAGTCACGGGATTGGTTGTCACCATGATCGGTTTGGCTTTGGTTAAAGTGGGCATCCAGTATGCCGCAGGTGGTGTCCCCGCTATAGGAACACCCGAATACGGTAGTTTGCAGAGCTGGTCAGTGGCCTTGGTTGTTATTGTAGTCACGCTGGGATTCAAGTTCTTCACTCGCGGGTTTCTCTCGGTTGCCGCCATTTTGATTGGCTTGGTCGTGGGCTATGTAGTTGCATTGAGCATGGGCATGGTGAGTTTCTCCAATGTTGGCCGGGCCGCGGTGTTCGCATTGCCTAACCCGTTTCACTTTGGTTTCGAATTCAGCTTTGCCGCAGTTCTGGGTTTCTGTCTGATGGCCTTTATCTCGGCGATTGAGACGGTCGGTGACGTCTCTGGAATCACCAAAGGTGGTGCAGGCCGTGAGGCCACTACGGATGAAATCAAAGGTGCAACTTACGCCGATGGAATCGGCACCGCCATTTCAGGCATTTTCGGCGCATTGCCCAACACCTCTTTTTCTCAAAACGTTGGCTTAATTGCGATGACCGGTGTGATGAGTCGCACGGTGGTTACTTTCGGCGCGATCTTTCTGATCGTCGCGGGTTTGGTGCCCAAAGTGGGCGCAATGATATCAACCATTCCGATCGAAGTGCTTGGTGGCGGCGTCATCGTGATGTTCGGCATGGTGGCTGCAGCGGGTGTTTCGATGTTGTCGGATGTCAACTGGAATCGGCGCAACATGGTGATATTCGCGATTTCCATTTCGATTGGCCTCGGATTGCAACTCGAGCCGGGTGCGCTTCAGCATCTTCCTTCAACCGCTAAAGTTTTGATGACTTCTGGCTTACTACCAGCGGCTTTCATCGCAATCTTCCTTAATTTGCTACTTCCAGAAGATATCGACCAGAAACAGACCAGCCTGATTTCCGGTGGAATGGAAGGTAAAAACCAGGAAAACTGAAGAATAGGCTCGAAGTAAGCTATAAAAATGAAGTCCTGCAAGGGAGTTGCAGGGCTTGCTTTTCATGAGTATTCGGAGCGGGCCGAACACTCTTTCATTTGAAAAGTTGTGGGTCAGGTCGTCACACGCTGTTTACTGGAGGCTTACCCAAGTGAGGTGATTCATGTTGATCCGCTTATGGCAGCCGGTAACACCCCACGCGCATAATGTAACGCCTGCAGGTTCTGCGCGGCGATCAACTGCCGAACATGACGATACTAGCGTCTGTTGAAGCGAGCCAGTGATGAAGATATTTCAGTCAACCAATTTTTGAAAGAGAAGAGCCATGGCTACTAATCAAGATCAGAATCGATTTTCCGCTAAATATGTCAACCTAGCGCACACTCGGCTAGGCGCCAAAGCGGTCTTCTCGACCGATGATTTTTTTGCTCCTTGTGAGCGGATGTTGAAGGCTGAGCCAGCGGAATTTATTCCGGGCAAGTTTGATGACAACGGCAAGTGGATGGACGGTTGGGAGTCGCGCCGCAAGCGGGTCGAGGGATATGACTTTGCGATTGTCAAACTGGGCAAAGAAGGGGTGATCAAGGGGGTCGATGTTGATACCAGCCACTTCCGCGGCAACCATCCTCCCGCCGCCTCGATTGATGCCTGCATGAGTGCAGATGAGTTGCCGGGGGAAGATGCCGAATGGACCAC
>CBDTWQ010000442.1:0-2297 GCA_965364115.1 uncultured Gammaproteobacteria bacterium
AGAGTGATCAGGCTTCGATTCCACTTGTAGCAAGGGATGTTGGTCAGTTGGTTTGATTCGGCCAAGGCCTCGGTGCAAATTGAAAAGTCGATTTCGTCATTGATCGCCCATTGCACCAACTGTTTAGGTGCGCCCTGATGTATTTGCAGTTCGACTCTGGGATAAGCTGCATTAAAAGTTTTAATCACCGATGGCAGCACATATCGAGCCTGGGTGTGAGTCGAGCCAATTCTAAGCACGCCTTGGTTGTGGTCGATATAGTCTTTGCCGACGGCCTTAATACTGTTCACTGAGGCCAATGTCACTCGCGCGTGCGCAGCAACCTCTTCACCGATAGCGGTCAAACCGATCAATCGTTTACCTTTTCGAATGAATAAATCAGCTGCCAGTTCATCCTCTAGTTTTTTCAGATGCTGGGAGACCGCCGATTGCACCACAAAGCTTTCTTCGGCTGCCCGACTGACGCTGAAATTGCAGTCAATTAGCTTAATTAGGGATTGAAGTTGGCGAATTTCCATTGTGATTCAAATCAATATTTGTGATTTCATGGCGGTTGATTATAACGTAATGAGATACATAATTTTTGGCAGATTGCCAACTCCATTCTTCTCAGCTCGTCGCTCTCAGCGTAAAATTGTTCGATGAGCCGTTTTCAAGATAAGTTCGATCCCTCCGTCTGGCAAGTCGTTTCCTCGATTCCGGCTGGCCGTGTGATGGGCTATGGAGAAGTGGCTAGAGCAGCCGGGTTCCCTAGATATTCACGCATGGTTAGCGCGGCACTTGGCCGATCTCCTGATCCTCTGCCTTGGTTTCGCGTGGTTCGCTCGAATCGCACCCTCGCTTTTGAAGCGAACTCTGATCAATATAGAGAGCAGGCGGCCTTACTCAAACTAGAGGGCGTGTGTTTTGACGGACTCAAAATAATCGAAGTTGACAGTCAGGATAGCCTAGACCGGATTCTTTGGGGACCACAAGAATAGCCAATGGATTGCAAGAAATGGTTCAAATCACTCAGTTCAATAGGTTTTGCAGGCATCTTGGCAACGCTATCGCAATCCGCTATGGCCGCTTACCCAGAGGTCAGCTCCGATAGTATCGGCCGACCCTTGAGCCAGATCCGCATTTCAGGTAATGCGGTTACTTTAGACAAATTTATTCTCAAATGGATGGCCTTAGAACCTGGTCAAATATTAACCCTTGAGGCGCTAAAACATGCCGAACAAGGGCTTCTCGATACGGAGCTGTTCAAACGAATAGTTTTTAGCAGCAAAACAGAGGGTCAGAATGAACTCGATTTACTGGTGACCCTCGAGGAAAAACGATTTAACTTGTTATTGCCACGTCTCAGTCGCAACGGAAATGGTGACATTAGTGTTGGTGCGCGATTACGAATGCATAATATTTTGGGCGCCAATCAGACGCTGAATTTATTACTCCAGCAAGAAGAAAAAATCAACAATGAAGACAATCAAGAATTACGATTTGAATACAGTATGCCGCTCTATGCAAAGCCTTACGAACTGAATTGGAAACTAAGCCATATAGTAATCGATAAAAGAGTCGACAATTTCGACAACCTCGAGACAGCGAATCGTTTTCATTTTACAGTCGCCAGAGATCATCACCGGTTGCTTGCACCATGGGTCGTGGCTATGGAGGTTGGGATCATCTTTGAAGATAAACAATTGGCACAACCTTACCCTGTCTCGATTGATGCTCCCGAAACCGGCAGTTTCAATCGAATTCAGCTTGGCTTAAGTGTTGACGAGATTCATTTTGAGCGATATCGGCGATTCGGCCATGCGTTTTCCGTCAGGCTCGATCAAGGCCTTGATTGGTTAGGTTCTGATTATGATTCTCAAATCTTAACAGTTGATTGGAAGCAGTTTCTGCGTCTCAATCAATTTGATAATTTTAATTACCGGTTGCGGCTGGAGCTAGCGAACGATAGCCCATTCAATAGCTCGCTTTATGGTATCGGGGGAAGTGAAAATATACGTGGCCTTGAAAACTATGATGTCGTCGGCGACGCCAAGCTGGTGGCTAATCTTGAGTATGTCTATTCAAATCCTAAACATCTGAACTTACGACATAGTTTCTTTGTCGATATCGGCAACATTTATGATGATTTTGAAGCGATCGATTTAAGCGATTTAAAGGCGACCGTGGGTGTTGGAGTACGCTGGAAAATTGAATCATTCGTTAAGACTGATCTGGTTTTAGACTATGGTTTCGACCCGAGAACCAACGAGGGTCGACTTTATGGCAGCACTTCGCTTAATTTCTGAACTGGTTTA
>CBDTWQ010000443.1:0-2287 GCA_965364115.1 uncultured Gammaproteobacteria bacterium
AGCGTTTCAGTGTCGCCGGTTTCGTCGAGAATATCGTCTTGCACTTGGAATGCAAGACCGATCGACTGGCTATAGGCGTCGAGTGCATTAAATTTTTTTAACACTAAGTGGTCTGCGCTGAAGGCGGCAAGTTGAATGCTGGTGCGAATTAAGGCCCCAGTCTTGTGAGTATGCATGGTCTCCAACTCCTTGATGTTTAAAGTTTTTCCGACCGCTGCTAAATCAATCGCCTGGCCGCCGGCCATCCCGCGTGAACCCGAGAACTGGGCTAAATGCTTTATCATTTTCAGCCGAGCGTTAGGGTCTGCAATCATTTTAGGATCGTGGCTGAGAATATAAAAAGCCAATGCCTGCAATGCATCGCCAGCCAGAATGGCGGTTGCCTCGTCAAATTCGATATGACAAGTGGGCCGACCTCTGCGCAAATCATCATCATCCATCGCCGGCAAGTCATCATGAATCAACGAATAGGCGTGAATCATTTCAACCGCGGCGGCAACGCCATCGACTTTTACTAGGTCGACGTTGAGCGCAGCAGCGGTGGCGTAGACGAGAATTGGGCGAACTCTTTTTCCCGGTGCCAAGGCTGCATACCTCATCGCTTGGTGCAAGCCAACCGGGTTAAGGTGGCCGGCCGGTAACCATTGGTCGAGTGCCTTGTTGGCTCTTAGCTGATAACGTTCAACCAAGGATTCGAACAACTGTGCATCAATCGTCATCTTCAAAGGGCACCGTTTGTGGTAACCCGTTTTGTTCGATTAATTGCTCGACGCGCAATTCTGCGTTGGCTAACGTGTCTTGGCAGTTCTTCGCCAGTTTGATGCCTTTTTCAAACTGCTCGAGCGATTCCTGCAAACCTAGGTCGCCAGACTCCATGCTGCCTACGATTTTCTCTAGGTGCTGCAATGATTTCTCAAAATCTTTCAAATTGTCGCTATTTTCGGCCATGTCTGATTATCTTGTCGAAGTCACTCGATTATAAAGCATCCAAGGTGTCAACCAAACGACTGACGGGAATTAATCGCATATCGATTGATTTCCCGGCTGGCATATTGGCTTTTGGGATGATCGCTGTTTTAAAACCATGTTTTCCTGCTTCACGTAAGCGCTCTTCACCATTGGCGACTGGCCTGATTTCCCCAGATAACCCAACTTCGCCAAAGACGAGGGTCTTTGGGTCCAGCGGGCGATCCCTAAAACTCGACAATATCGCCAGAATGATCGCAAGGTCTGCACCCGTTTCAGAAATTCGAACGCCACCCACAGCATTGATAAACACGTCTTGATCATAAAGTGCGATGCCGCCATGGCGTTGTAAAATAGCGATCAACATCGCCAGTCGATTCGAATCTAGACCGACACTGAGGCGCCTTGGATTGCCGCTGTGACACTCGCTGACTAGCGCTTGAATTTCAACCAAGAAGGGTCTGGTACCTTCGCGCGAGACCATCACGACGCTGCCAGCCACCGGCGACTCGTGCTGTGCCAGAAAGATAGCCGAAGGATTGCTTACCGGCTTTAAGCCTTGGTCGGTCATCGCAAAGATGCCCAGTTCATTGACTGCACCGAAGCGATTTTTCACCGCCCTAATGACCCGATATCGCGTCGTTGCATCCCCTTCAAAGTAAAGGACGGTGTCCACCATGTGTTCGAGCACACGAGGCCCCGCCAGATGGCCTTCTTTAGTCACATGGCCGGCAATGAATATTGCAATGCCACTTTGTTTGGCGAACTTCACCAGCATTGCAGCACTTTCGCGCAATTGGCTGACTGAACCCGGTGCTGACTGCAAGCTATTGGTGAAAATAGTCTGGATCGAATCAATCACCATGACCAGCGGTTTGGCCTTCGCGGTTTGCGCAATGATGTCTTCCACACAAGTTGAGCTCAATAGGCTCAGTTTGTCGCTGTTGAGCTGCAGGCGACTGGCGCGCAGGCCGACCTGCTGCGGTGACTCTTCACCGGTGACATATAAAGCTTCGGCGTGCTGGCTGATCGCGCTGAGACATTGCAATAATATGGTTGATTTACCAATTCCCGGATCACCGCCCAGCAGAATGACTGACCCTCTGACCAGTCCGCCGCCGAGCACTCGGTCGAGTTCGTCTATCTGACTGCTAAAACGGGGCGTTTCTGTAGTCGAAATTTGATCCAGTCGAATCAGTGTGGGTTTGGTGTTCGCGCCATACCAAGTGGCCGTATTGAGGCTAGCCCCGGCCGGCACTTCTTCGACACTATTCCAGCTTTTGCACTCGGCGCATTGTCCTGCCCACTTGGACATCAGCTG
>CBDTWQ010000444.1:0-2268 GCA_965364115.1 uncultured Gammaproteobacteria bacterium
GCGAGGTCGCTTACTTTTTCTTCAGCACTTTGGCTGTGATCAATATGTTATTGATGCTGTTCAATTTATTACCTATCGGGCCGCTCGATGGCAGCTATATTTTACCCTATGCGCTGCCCGCAAAGCTGCGCCGAAGTTATCTGCTGCTGAACCAGCGATTTGGCACTTATCTGCTGCTATCTATCATCGGTTTAAACCTGTTGGGTGTGCCAGTTGTTAGCTGGATTCTCAAAGTCGGTGTAACTTTACTCGGTTGGATCACTCTCCTTTAAATTTGCAATCTGAGCCTTCCTTTCGCTGAATGAATCAACATTCCGTTTAGTGAAAAGCACGCGGTTTGATCAATTCTTTGCCCACCTCGGGCGACAGGGTTGCGCTTGCGGGTAGCGGCTTTAATGACAGCAGTCTTGCGTTTTGGCTGATATCGAAAACACGCTTAGCTAGAATCGAATGTGACTCATTGACGCGCTGCAATTGCCCGACAACACAGAGAAAAGCCTGCTCATTAACCTGACGATGAAAACGTTTATAGACCTGCGGCGTAAACGCTAGATTGAAGAACCCAGTTTCATCTTCAAGGGTCACAAATACCATGCCCTTGGCGGTTCCCGGCGATTGCTTAACCAACACCATGCCAAAAGCAAAAACATCGATATTGGCGGGTAATCCAATCAGCGCACTAGCCGCATGGAACTTTTCTCGCGCCACTTCATAAGGCCATTGCTGCTGCTTGATAATACTCACGGGGTGAGGACCAAGCGTTGTTTTAAAGGCCTCAAAATCTTTTTGCGCTGCATCGAGAGGGCTCTCAGCTTGCCAGTCAATCGAGTCATCACAGTGATCGAGCATCGGTTTGAACGGCACCGCTTCTGCCTGCCAGATCGCCTGTGAGCGAGGCACCTCATCTGCTTCGAATAAATTAGATGCGGCTAATAGCGTAACCTGATCACGGCTCAGCGGCACCGCCTGACAAAACTCGGCAAAACTTTGCCAACCTCCTGTCACTTCCCTGCTGGCAATAATCGCTTCAACGCTGGCCTCTGTCAGACCTTTGATTAAACGAAAACCCAAACGAATCGCCAAATCAGTTGCAGCGGACGCCTCTTCTAACTGATGATCCCAGTTTGACTCTTTGAGTGAAATCGGCAGCAGTTTGATGCCCTCCCGACGGGCGGACTGCAACAATGCATGCGGCGAGTAAAAGCCCATCGGTTGTGAATTCAAAACAGCGATATAAAAAGCGGCGGGATAGTGACATTTCAGAAAGCAGGAGGCGTAGGCAATCAGCGAAAATGACACCGCATGCGACTCAGGGAAACCATATTCGGCAAAGCCTCGCATCTGTCCAAGAATTTGTTCGGCAAATTCAGCCTTGATCCCATTTTCCTGCATCCCTTGTTCCAGCTTGACCAACAAAGGGTTCAAATCACGGTCGAAATCTTTGATTCCCCAGGCGCCGATGTTCTGGCGTAATTGATTGGCTTCACCCGCGGTGAAATTACCCACGGCAATCGCAATTCGCATCGCCTGCTCTTGAAATATCGCAATCCCTAAGGTGCGCTCAAGAATCGGGCGCAAGCGCTCATCCGGATAAGTGACCGGCTCCAGCCCTTCACGCCGAGCCAGATAGGGGTGAATCACCTTACCCTGAATCGGCCCCGGCCGAATAATCGCAACCTCGATCACAATGTCGTAGAAACAAGCCGGTTTCAAGCGTGGCAGCATCGACATCTGCGCGCGAGATTCGATCTGAAAGGTGCCCACCGTGTCGGCTTTTTGAATCATCGCATAGGTGGCTTTGTCATCATCAGGAATCGAATCCATATGCCAGCGCTTGCCATAATAAGTCTCCACATAATCAAAGCACTTACGAATCGCCGATAACATTCCGAGGCTCAACACATCAATCTTAAAAAAACCGAGCGCCTCAATATCTTCCTTGCACCATTGAATCACGCTGCGACCTTGCATCGTTGCCGGTTCCTGCGCCAACAGACAATCGAGTGGTTTGTCTGCGAGCATAAAACCACCCGAATGAATTCCCAGGTGACGCGGAAAACCGCGCAACTTTTCACTTAGCTGCACCCAGAGCTTCCAACTTATTTTTGCTGCGCTGGGGTGCTCGACTTCATATTCCCGCTTCAACTCCATCACGATGTTTTCACTACCCGTGCCACGGAAATATCGACTCGACGCAATCTTCGACATTCGCTTGAGCAGCACATCGCTAGCACCCAGCGACTTGCCAACGGCGCGCAACGCACCCTT
>CBDTWQ010000445.1:0-2262 GCA_965364115.1 uncultured Gammaproteobacteria bacterium
AATTTCGGCAAACTAGTCAACATCACCCTAAAACTGGACTCTATCTTGACGATATGTGAAAATCGCCCGCATCGACTGCACAGGGTCCGAAACCTCCGCTAATGCCAAAAATTCTGGTCATCCATGGCCCCAACTTGAATCTACTGGGCAGCCGCGAACCCGATGTTTATGGCGAGGACTCACTTGCCACCATTAATCAGTCCTTAAGCACTGCAGCCAGCTCCCACGAAATTGATTTAGACACTTTTCAATCGAACCTCGAAGGTGAGATCGTCGGCCGTATTCAACAGGCCGCAAACGACCAGTGCGAATTTATTTTGATTAACCCGGCTGCCTATACCCACACTAGTATCGCGATTAGAGACGCTTTTCTAGCCGTTAAGATTCCGTTTATCGAGCTTCACCTGTCCAACGTGCATCGGCGAGAAGAATTCAGAACACATTCTTATTTATCAGACATTGCGGTTGGTGTAATTTGTGGCTTTGGAAAACAAAGCTACCTGCTGGCGTTAGATGCCGCCATCGACCATTGTAAAAAAACCAGTTAAGCATAGAGATTTGAATAGATGGATATTCGAAAAATAAAGAAATTGATCGAGTTAGTTGAAGAGTCGGGTGTTGCCGAATTAGAAATTAAAGAGGGCGAGGATTCGGTCAGAATCAGCCTGCAGTCCTCTCTGGCACCGAACTACCCGCCGCCAAACTATCTCGCAGCCCCACCGGCTGCTGCCGCGCCAGCACCGGCCGTTGCAGCACCACCGCCGAGTGCACCAGAACCCTCAGGGCATCAGGTGAAGTCGCCGATGGTTGGCACTTTCTATGAATCGGCATCACCAACCTCCGGGCCGTTTGTCACTCAAGGCCAACAGGTTAATGTGGGCGACACGCTGTGCATCATTGAAGCGATGAAAATGATGAATCAGATCGAAGCAGACAAAGCCGGTAAAGTTCGATCGATTCTGGTTGAAAGTGGCAATCCGGTCGAGTTTGACCAAGTCCTGTTTGTAATCGAATAAGTTCGAGTCATACGACATGTTGAATAACGGATTGCTTGAAAAAAATGCTTGAAAAAATCCTGATCGCCAATCGAGGCGAAATCGCGCTTAGGATTCTGCGCGCCTGTCGCGAGATGGGGATCAAAACAGTCGCCGTTCATTCGACCGCTGATCGTGACCTTAAACACGTTCGACTAGCCGATGAGTCGGTTTGCGTTGGGCCAGCGTCATCGTTGGGAAGTTATCTCAACATTCCGGCACTGATCTGTGCGGCTGAACTCACCAATGCCGATGGTATTCACCCGGGTTACGGCTTCTTGTCTGAAAATGCCGAATTCGCCGAACAGGTGGAATCTAGTGGGTTCAAATTCATTGGCCCGAGCGCCGCATCGATTCGCGTGATGGGCGACAAAGTTGCTGCGATTAAGACGATGAAAGATTCAGGTGTGCCGACCGTACCTGGTTCAGACGGCCCACTAACCGAAGACCGTGAAAAAAGTTTAGAGATGGGTCGAAAGATAGGCTACCCGGTCATCATAAAGGCTTCTGGCGGCGGCGGCGGCCGTGGCATGCGAGTGGTTCACGCCGAAGGCAGTTTGCTTAATTCGATTCAATTAACTCAATCGGAGGCAGCGGCGGCTTTTAATAATGATACGGTTTATATGGAAAAGTTTTTGGGCACACCGCGCCACATTGAAGTTCAGATACTGGCCGACGCTCACGGCAATGCGATCCACCTAGGTGAGCGCGATTGCTCAATGCAACGCCGCCACCAAAAAGTAGTTGAAGAAGCCCCTGCACCCGGCATCACCGACGACCAGCGGCGTGAAATTGGTTTTTGTTGCGCGCAGGCGTGCATAGACATGGGCTACGAAGGCGCGGGCACTTTCGAGTTCCTTTATGAGAATGGTGAGTTTTACTTTATCGAAATGAACACCCGCATTCAGGTCGAGCATCCTGTCACTGAAATGATCACTCGAGTCGACATCATCAAAGAACAAATCTTGATCGCGTCGGGTTACCCGCTGCGCTATCAACAAGAAGACATTAAGATACAAGGGCATGCGATCGAGTGTCGAATCAACGCCGAAGATTCGAAAACTTTTCTGCCATCGCCAGGAAAAATCACCCAATATCACTCACCCGGTGGCCCTGGCGTTCGCATGGACTCGCACATTTATAACGGCTACACAGTGCCACCCTATTACGATTCGATGATTGGCAAACTGATCACCTATGGCTCGACCCGCGAATCAGCGATTGCTCG
>CBDTWQ010000446.1:0-2261 GCA_965364115.1 uncultured Gammaproteobacteria bacterium
TGCTTTGGGTCATTGGGCTCGGCTGCTGATATCGACCGAAGCATGATAGCATCGAGGGTATGATGCGCAATCTCGCCAGCCAGTTTTTTGATCAAGGTTGGTGTCGTTTTGATCATGATGCAGCGTTGTTAGAGTGGGTTTTAAGCGCAGTCGATATCGCTCGCGGCTGTTGCGAGGAACCGCTTAATCAACAATGGTTCCGCTATCAGCACAGCTGGTTCGCTGGGGTTAACGTCCTGCCAAGTGATGGCGATGGCCGAGTGGGTCAAAGCCCCCCGCTAGCCGGCGATGCGGTCGAATTTATTAAAACCGAGCTTGGCTTGAATGACTTTGCATGGGATCGAGCGCAACTGTCCGTTTGTTTTCCTGGCTATCCTAAACCCTCGCCAACTGAGTCAGCATCGAGGGCTCGTTATCGTCGTCATCGAGACGCCGCGCATATTGATGGCCTATTGCCCGAAGGCACCCATCGCCAACGTCACTTGCGTCAGCATCATGCTTTCATCCTCGGCATTCCGATGGTCGACTTTGACCCGGGGGCATCGCCTTTCGTTATCTGGGAAGGGTCTCACGAATTGGTCAGAAGTGCTTTTAGCCAAGTTTTTTCTGGTCTTGATCCGTCGCTTTGGGGCGATCTCGACCTAACCGAAGTCTATCGTGACCTGCGTCAGCGTATTTTCACAGAATGTCGGCGGCTCGAAATTCATGCTCGTCCCGGAGAGGCCTTTTTGGCGCATCGCTTGCTATTGCATGGAACGGCACCTTGGCAAGAACAGGCTCGTGCTGGCGCAGATGGTCGTATGATTTGTTACTTTCGCCCGGACTTTTTTGGCCCTGAAGAGTGGTTAACGCGGCGATGAGATCGATCGGTTGCAGATGTTGAACCTGAAAGTTTAAAGCCTGTAGACTCAGAACGTGATGACGCCGGTGGGCGTCTTGATCGTGGCGGAAAGCCAGGGTGCCTGGTCGTCGTCGATAGGCACCACCTCAACAAGGTCATGCGCGCCCATCTGGTTCAAACGCTGAACTAGCCAGTCGCAACGATTGTGATGCAATCTCAGCTGTTGCAAGCTGCAACCCAAATTGGCCATCCCAGTTGACGGGTGTGGCTGGCTAAGCCATTGAATGCAGTAAGGCAGCAAACCCCCAGCGAGCAAGCGACCATCGTCAGGCAGCGCAATTCGCCAGCGCAACAAATCTCGGCTTAAGGTCGTTGCCTGACCCAGATCGAACGAAGTGTTGCTGATTGTTTGCGCCAGATCGCGAGTGTTCATCACCCAAGTGATTAACCGTGGTTGGTGTTGTAATGCCTCACGCAGATTGGACTGGTCGAGACCGAACCAGCGAGGGTGAGCCGGGACGATTGCGGCGGGATCAATTGAAATCACTTCGAGATAAATTTGATCGCCTAATTGCATCAAGTGATTGTGCGTACCCATAGTTTGATGATGGCCACCTTTGGGAATATCAACGCCCAGTTTGTGGCAGATGTAATCAACCCCTTGTTCAAGCGACGCTGCGGCAACAACTAAATGGTCTATTCGATTCATCTGAGGATGGTAAGTCATAAGGCTATCGATGTGCAGTCATAGGCGTTAATATTTGGCTTTACTATCAGCATCAGCAGGTCAGTTGTATGAACCTATTAAACAATCGTCCTTTCGATCAATTTAGCGACGCTAAAAACCGGCTTAATCATTCGGCAACTGAGCGAAACTGCAGGCTTACCACTAGCGCAAAACCTGGGCATCAGCAGCCGCCTTTTAAAACCATCAGCGTCAAGCTGATCAAGACGTTCCGATGAACTCGAAGATGGACTTGACCGCAGTGCGACGAGAGTACGAATCGTCGCCTGTTGCGCAGGGCTCTTTAGACCCCAATCCTTTCGTTGAATTTGAGGCTTGGATGCAGCAAGCATCTGATCTTGACTTGCTGGACGCCAATGCGATGGTGCTGGCAACCGCCTCGTTAGACGGCCAGCCTTCGGCTCGAGTGGTGTTACTCAAACATTTCGATCAAACCGGTTTTTGTTGGTACACCGACTCACGCAGTCGCAAAGGACAGGAATTGGCGCAAAACCCGAAGGCGAGCCTGTTGTTCCACTGGCGAGATTTGAGCCGCCAAGTTAGGATCGATGGATTGGTCGAACCAATGTCGGCTGACGATGCGGAGCATTATTTTCAATCGCGTCCCGAGGGCAGTCGCTTTAGCGCGGCTGCGTCACATCAGTCGGCAGTGATACCGAATCGAGCTGCGCTAGA
>CBDTWQ010000447.1:0-2258 GCA_965364115.1 uncultured Gammaproteobacteria bacterium
CGTTAAAGGCATGCTGTTAGCCAACGGCTTGCAGGCCGAGGTCAGTGGTTATTATTTGCAAGGGGGGGTCGGCGAAGTGCCGCCATCCGATCTCGCCAAGGTGCTAGTGAATGAGAGTGACTACGACAGCGCAAGAGTGCTTATTCACGAATACGAAGGCAAGCAAACCGATGATTCAGAGTCAAACGACGAAACAAAACCTCCTAATGCTTCAATCACCCAAAGCCTCTTCGTCACCATCGCGATTTTTTTCATTGTTGCGGTGTTTAGCTACTGGATCTTGATTTGAACTCTAATCACCGCCGCAATATGCACCACAACCCAAGATTCACCCATCGCACCAGGCGAGACCGCACTAATCGAGACCACAGGCTATGAGCACGCTGCCCGAATTCAGGCTGGAAAGCTATTTTTCGAAATGGGAGTTCAAGGCCCGTTATCACATGACCGCCTCGGATGCCGAGAGCCTCTCGCTGGGCGAGTTATTAGGCATGGCCACAGCCGAACAGCGTCTCGCGTTTGAAGCCACGTCGCTCGGTTACACCGAAACCTTTGGCGCCCCTGACCTGCGCGAGACCATTGCGAGCACCTATATCACTCGCAAGGCAGCCGACGTGTTGTGCTTTGCCGGCGCAAGTGAAGGCATTTTCGCCGCCAACACGGTGCTTTTGGACGAAGATAGCCACGCGATCGTGATAACGCCTAATTACCAATCGCACGAATCACTGCCGGTGTCACTTTGCGAGACCTCCGGCATTCCGCTCGACCCTGACGACAACTGGTCACTCGACCTCGACCGACTGGCGGCCACGATCAAACCCAACACACGGCTGGTGACGATCAACTTTCCGCACAACCCCACCGGTACTATCTTGCCACTCGATCGTTATTTAGCACTGATCGAGCTTTGCCGGAAACATGGCATCTATATTCTGCACGATGAAATCTTCAATGGTTTGGGCCCGAGTGGCACCCAACATTTGCCTTTTGTTGCCGATTTATACGAACGCGGTTTGTCGCTCAACGTGATGTCGAAATCTTTCGGCATGCCGGGCCTACGAATCGGCTGGATAGCCTGCGCCGATGGTGAGGTACTGGCTAAAATGGAACGGATGAAACACTACTTATCGATTTGCAATTCCGCCCCGAGTGAGCGACTGGCGCTAATTGGCCTTCAGAATCGCGAGCGTTTATTAACGCGCAACTGTGCCTTGGTCGATCAAAATCTAACCCTATGGAACGCGTTTTTCGAAGGCCACCCGGAACGGTTTGACTGGGTTCAACCCGACGGTTCTTGCACCGCATTTCCACGCTATAAAGGTACCGATGGGGTTGAGGTATTTGCGCGTTCACTAGTCGAAGAAAGTGGCGTGTTGTTGCTGCCAAGCACGATTTATTCGTCAACGCTCGGCCCAACCCCAACTGACCGCTTCCGACTCGGCTTCGGTCGCAAGGGCCTTGCTGAAGGGTTGGCCGCGTTGGAATCCCACATTTCGCAGAAATATGATGACGCTTAAACCACCAACAGTGACGCTAAAGTGCTTCGAGGACTTCGATAACGGATATAGGGTTGACTACAGGGTCGCCGGTTTGAATGCTGATGAGATCGTTAACTTTGCGGCGAGTTATGACCCCCAGCGCTTTCATTTAGATGCCGACGCGGCCCAAAAAACTCACTTTGGTGGATTGATTGCCTCAGGCTTCCAGACCCAATTGCTCTGTTTCAAGCCTTTCTGTGAAATCGCCTTATTGAACAGCCACGCGGTTGGCGCGCCCGGCATCGATAGTCTGAAGTGGCTGCGCCCATGGTACCCAGGAGAAACCCTAGATGTCAGCGTCGAGCTGGTCGATAAACGCCTGTCAAGCAAACGCACCGATCGCGGCTATCTCAGCTTTGCGATGAAAGCCAAAGTCGGTGGGGCACCTACACTATCGATGGATTGGGCTGTCATCATGCTGACTCACGCCGGCGCCGATCAAATCACTAACCGTTAAAAGGCAGTGGGCGAGAGAGCAAAGAATGCGGTATTCAATAACCCGCGAGACGAGTATCGATAATATGTTTGGTTTAGATTCAACTGTCTCTGAAGACAGCAAGATAAACAGCAACTAGGCTAATTTGAGCACGCATAACACTCCAGGCAAACCATTTTGCTACATATAGCGTTGCATTTTATACTGCCGGCACTCGTCGCTGCGGTCGGCTTCCGAAAGAAATGGCAGGTTGCCTATCTCGTCATGATTGCCACCATGCTGGT
>CBDTWQ010000448.1:0-2257 GCA_965364115.1 uncultured Gammaproteobacteria bacterium
CGGGCTTCGCGAACTGCGGTCTCCGGTAAGCCCACCACGGTGAACGCAGGCAATCCGTTGGTTATGTGCACCTCAACTCGAACCGGGGGTGCCTCGATGCCGAGCTGGGCGCGGGTGTTAAGTTGAATTAGTGACAATTGGGAATCCTTTCCAGTGTCTGAATTGAAGCAATGGCTAGAAGCGTTCTCTAACCCTAAGCTGATTGAGCCGAGTCTAGCACGGCAGCGTCAGCGGGTTAAGCGATGGCATTAACATCTGCGGATCCGGTTTGACGCGTCATTGCTGATACGAGCTTTGGAAGTACTTTCTTGATCCAGAACTGGGTCAAATTTTGACAACTTATAACCAAAAATCCAGTGCTAAATCGACACGTATCTTGGAAAAAGAGTAACGTCCCCTTATCAGTTTTTATCAGCCGTTAGTTATATATGGAGTCATCAATATCAAAGAATAGAAAGATAAGACGTGATGCGTATGTGGGAATTCTGGCACTTAGGATAATGGCGTAAAAACTATTTGTGAAAATGAACAAAAGATCTACAAGTTGTGGGCTTTGTGCAACCTAGCGACTGTATTCCAGCATTCTGATAAGGTGCGGTCCTCACCATCCAGAGGACTTCATCATCTCGAACAGTCGTTCATTCAGGCGAACCGAAAAAGAGCACTCCAACCGACAAGATTGGAAGAATATTCGAGCCATGATGCCTTATATCTGGCACTACCGGCGGCGCGTCCAGCTTGCTCTGGCCTGCCTGGTGATATCAAAACTGGCGATGGTGGGCGTGCCGGTAGTGCTCAAATACATCGTCGATATATTAGATGCCGATCCTGGTCAGGTGATCGTACTGCCGGTGCTGTTGTTGCTCATCTACGGATTGTTGCGATTTATCAATTCGGGTTTTAACGAGTTGCGCGATGCTCTTTTTGCGCGCGTCAGATTCCATGCCATGAAGAGCCTGGCGGTCTCTGCGCTGCGCCAGTTGCATGGGCTGTCGCTGCGATATCATCTCGAACGAAACACCGGTGCCATTTCCCGCGATCTCGAGCGAGGGATGCAAAGCATCAGCTCGATTTTGAACTACCTGGTTTTCAATATTGTGCCGACTGCCGCTGAGTTTTTATTGGTGGCGTTGATCCTGTTCAGCCAATATGAAAGTCGTTTTGCCGGAATCATTTTCCTCACCGTCGTCCTTTATATCTGCTTCACGTTGATGATTACCGAGTGGCGCATGCATTACCGCCACGAGATGAACGCGCTCGATTCAAGCGCCAACGGCCGTGCAATGGATAGTTTGATGAACTATGAAACGGTCAAATACTTCAATAACGAGGCGCATGAGATCAAGCGCTTCAACGACACCATGGAATCTTGGGAAGAAGCGGCGGTGAAGAGTCAGAACACCATGTCACTGCTGAACTTCGGGCAGGCTGCGATCATTGCGATTGGTGTCACTGGGATCATGTATTTGGCGGCTCAAGGCGTGGCCGACGGCAAGCTAACCCTAGGTGACTTGGTGCTCATCAATGCAATGATGCTGCAGCTTTTCATACCGCTCAATTTTCTCGGCATTATCTATCGCTCGCTAAAATACGCGCTCGCCGATATGGACATGGTAATCAAACTGTTGGACCGGCCCGTCGAGATTACCGACCGTGACAATGCTAGCGAACTTGAAATCAACGACGCCAGTATCGAGTTTCGCGCTGTCGAATTTCATTACAACGATGACCGCCCAATTCTGAAGGACGTTAGCTTTACGCTGAAGGATGGCGAGAAGCTTGCAATCGTCGGGCCGTCCGGCGCTGGCAAATCAACCATAGCGCGGCTGCTATTTCGTTTTTACGACATCAAGGGTGGCCAAATATTAATAAGCGGCCAGGACATCAGTCAAGTTACTCAGCAAAGCTTGCGCGAAACTATTGGCATAGTGCCGCAAGACACGGTGCTTTTTAATGACTCGATTCTGTATAACATTCAATATGCTCGGCCCGGTGCAAGCTTCGAAGAAGTCAGAGAGGTTGCGAAATTGGCCGATATTGACCGCTTCATCGATGATCTGCCGCAAGGCTATGAGACCATCGTCGGCGAGCGAGGTCTCAAGCTTTCCGGGGGAGAAAAACAGCGTATCGCGATCGCCCGAGTCTTGTTAAAGAACCCTGACATTCTTATCTTTGATGAAGCCACCTCAAGCTTGGACAGCAAATCAGAAAAGAACATTCTGAATGCACTGGCACGAATTTCGACCAACAAAACCAC
>CBDTWQ010000449.1:0-2255 GCA_965364115.1 uncultured Gammaproteobacteria bacterium
TGGTCGCATTTTCCCACCATCTGCCCGACCACATGCGTTCTGACCGAGTCATAGCTACCGCTTGGGACATGACTTTCACTTTGTTCGACGGGGTTCCGAGCGTTGCCGACCTGGATCGGCTTGAACAAAATGTGCCAAAACAAGAAGCTGGCCGGATTAGTGATAACGAGTTATCGCTGTCGCGCGCCAATAAGTCGGTTCGTTTATGGCAGCAAGTGGTTGATCGTCTCGCCGCGGGCCAACAGCCGGATCGAGAGCAAATCGAATCGGTTGGCTATCTGGTGCGCACTACCGCAGTTTATGGTTCCGGCAAATTTGGCGCGGCTGACCGCTTGGTGCTGGCTGGGCGACCTGAAGTCAGTGGGCCATTTCAGGCCGAATTGCTGTCAGTCTGGTTAATTCGCGCGTTTTCGATCGACTTAGTCGAGCATGTGGCCGAAATGCAGGGCGGTGACCACGCGGTCACGATTGACCCCGAAATCCGCCGAAGCATCGGTGTAGGCAATTCAACTGGGCTGGGCATGGCACCGTTCTTAATCAACCATCCGACTTTACTAAACAATTGGATGATGGCCCGTGAAGAGGCCTTCGCCCGAGTGCGCGCGCAAACTGAAGCGAATGCCGAAAGAATTGAAATTTTTAAAACCCATTTTCGGCGTGCCCAAGAAAATTGCGCTAGCTGGCATTCCGAACACCCAATTCAAATTGAAAAGTTACGCGGCTTAAATGCCGACTTAAGCGCCATGCAGGTTTATATCAAGAAACAATCCTTAAGCGAAGGCTTTCCTTGGAACCGTTTTTATTGTTGGGCCGAAATCAATTTATCACTCGAAGGCCAAGAACTGCTGCTATCGCTAATGCTTGAACCTTATGGCGAACTAGTTGATTCGCTCACCAATTGCATGGACGCCGACGAGCATCTGAGCTTTTTTATCGACGGCGCTATGTCGATCAAACAAGTGCGCGAACTCATCGACTCGCGCTGCCAGTGGGCGCTTAAAGTGGATTATCAGCAAACCGAAAACTGCGCTCGATTTTGGTACACCTCGGCCGAGAAACTCGAACCCCGGCTGGGCGAACGCTTCGATGAACCCGGCGCTGAATATGAGCAACCTTTCGCGATTGGTCAGTTCATCAAACAAATGCGTGAAGCGCTGATCGATTGGCAAGATCAACAACTGCTGGCCGACTTTCTGTTGAAGCATCCTGAGCATCGCCACACCGCCCGGCGAGTTCAAAATTTGGCCAACCGGCCCTACGCGGAAATTCAAGACAATCTGATTGCTGCTGAAATGCTGCCGATCGATTTACTACGCTGCAAATTGTCTTTTTTTGGCGCGACCCGATTTGACCCACGCTCCGATCGATGGGTGCGCATATGCATGTATCAAGGCGCGCCTTTCCCCGCTGAATTGCTAGTCACCGCAAACTGAGATCTCGGTCGTGAACGTTTATCTGACACTAGCCGAGGTTGAGTCTTATTTACGCAAATCGGCGCAGGCGGTCGGGCTAGATTGGGGGCTTGCCGAAGAGGCCGGCAAGGCAGCGCGATGGCTGGCGGCATTCGGCCTGCCTGGGCCCGAATGCATGGTGTCGCATCTTGCAAATTTGCCCGGGCTCGATTATCAGCGGTTCACGCCAGAAGCCACCGACCTGCCGTGGAAAGCTAGCGGCGGCGTGCTTTGCCCGGTAATCACCGGCGCGGCAATTGCCGACCGTTCGGCACAAATGCTGGCAGGCAAACAATTTGAACTGGCGGCAGTGGCTTACCCGCTGTTGTTGGCGGCGACGATTGGTCAAGCGGCGCGTTGCCATCAAACCGTGTTCACCACTGCCTGGGACGATGTGCGCGTCAGCTGTTTTGCCAACGGGATTCGCGTCGAAGGCCCACTCGAACAGCTGATTGTCGAACAAACTGACTCCGTGCACTGCTTTCAGGACAGCTTATCAGAACCCCAGTCATTGCCCTCGGCTCGGGCTTACCCGATCGACGCAGACCATTTTCAGCAAATTGAACGGTTGGCGATAAAAACCTATGCACCCGCAACCGAAGCTTCGCGCGCGGGTGCAGGCGCAGGGCTCACCGATAATGATTAAGTAGATCAGCCAGTAACAAATGAGCACCTATCGTTCTAACAAAATTGAGATTCGCGACAATCTGACCACTGGGCGCGGGGTGGTTGCGATTGATGACATATTCAAAGATGAAATTATCGCGATTAAGGACGGCCACTTGATTCACCGCGATGAACTAG
>CBDTWQ010000450.1:0-2253 GCA_965364115.1 uncultured Gammaproteobacteria bacterium
CCGATTTCCTTGGCTTTACCGTGGGCCTCGATCAATGGACGCCCGGTTTAGATGGTACTTTTGAAGACATCACTAGCGGCAGCAGCATCGGTCTTAAGGATGACTTTGGCAGCGAAGATCCTTCGAGCTCATCTCCAAAATTCAGCTTTGAGCACCCGATTCCTTTACTACCCAACGTGCGAGTTCAACCTTTAATCTTAGAGAGTGAGGGCGGATCAACGCTCACTGCACCCTTCACGTTTGATGGTCAAACCTATGCAAATGGTGAAAACATCATCTCAACGTTTGATCTTTCACACAACGACATCGTTTTGTATTTCGAGATTCTTGATAATTGGATCAATCTCGATGTTGGTTTTAATTTCAAACAATTTAACGGGGAAATATCTGCGGTCGGTGACCTTAATACTACAAAAGCAACCAAAAAAATTGAGGAAACAATCCCGCTGATGTTTATTGCAGCCAGATTCGATTTACCCTTCACCGGCCTATACGCCGGTGGTGAAATCAGCACCTTAAGTTTTGATAACAATAAGGTGGACGATGTCACGGTTAAAGTCGGTTATGAATCAGGCAGCGGCTTTGGCGTTGAAGGCGGCTTTCGAACCTTTACGATCAAACTCGATGACGTGAGCGATATTACCACCGACATCAAATATGATGGCGCCTTCGTCAACGCGTTTTACCACTTCTAGAATTCACTAAAATCAACATCAGCAGTAAAGCTAGTCCGCTACCGGGCTAGCTTTACTGCTCTCGATTTCTCGCTTCAGAGACCTTCATTCCTTAGAATCGTTCGCAAGGTAGCCCGCCAAGCTAGAAGTTAGCGGTATAAACCAACAAACGCCGAGAACGATATCCTAGGTGCCAGCCTAGTCTGTCGACGTCTAGTCAAGCCTTGTGACTCAACTTACCAGGTCCGATCACGGCGGCCTTAAAGTCGTTCATCACCATTCAGCAGTTGACCACTGGCTTCCACAGATGCGGCCGATCAATCAATCGACCCGAAAGCAGAGTGCATCCAGATTTCGGATTTCAGGTTTATTCCGATTGAAAATTGGTTGACATGTGAGTCCTACAAATTGCCGCCAAAACTAGCGAGCCCGAAAAACTCGTCCAGCTCAATCTTCACTATACTCTAGCGATTGAAACAACGATAACCACCGCTTGAGACAGCACAGCTTATGACGACGAAGACTCTGGATTATCGCCAATCACCCGACTTCATGCGGGGCTTGAGAAGCCTAAATTCGAAGGGTGGCCAGTTCGCCAAAGCGGCGGATAAAATCAAGGTAGTACTCGCCAACATCAACCTTAAAGAAACTGAACCTTTCAAAGGTCTCTCCACGACGAATTACGGTGAAAACCGTATCGCACATTGCGTTAAATACGACCTTCCCGGGGCCGCTCGACTGGTCACCATTCAGCACCAAGGTATTTGCCTGCTCTGTTTCGCCGGTGATCATAAATCTTGCGACAAATGGCTAGATAAAAATCGAGGGCAAACGCCGGTGGTTGATAACGACAATCAACTCACCACGGTTCGAATATCAACGGCTACCAACGACGAAAACAGCCGCATCAGCGGGCAGTCGGGATTAACCGATGGCAAACTCTTTGAGGCCTTGCCCGAAGACGATTTTGATCAACTAGTAGCCGGCTTACCCCGTTCTATGCAACGTTCACTCGAGGGTCTGGACTCTCTAACCGACGAGGATAAAATCTTCAACCTCGTCAGTTCGCTCGAAGACACCGAGCGAGGCGAAGCAATCTTCGACATTTTCTCATTATTGCGACAATCGAAGCGCGGCGATGCTGGCAAGCGACTGGATCATTTTCTGGGTCGAAGCAAGACATTGAAGGAACTCTCAGCGGACGAAATCGCCCTTCTAGCTAATAGCGAATCGATTCAGTCCTTGAACGCAACTGACCCCAACTTCGCCAAAGTCATGCAACACTTCGCAGAACACGCCAGCTACATGGATTGGATGTTGTTCTTGCACCCCGACCAAACGGTAGTCGTTGAAACTGATTTCAATGGCCCAGCAAAATTGCTGGGTGTCTCAGGTTCAGGCAAGACTTGCGTCGTGGTTAAACGCGCAGTTCGCCTAGCGCAGCTTTACGAAGACCAGCAAATATTGATCCTAACCCTCAACCGGCCTCTCGCGGCTTTGATTGAGGGAATGGTTGATGCGGCCTGCCTTGAGGAAATTCGCAGTCGAATTGAAGTGAAACCCTTTTTTAGGCTGGGTC
>CBDTWQ010000451.1:0-2252 GCA_965364115.1 uncultured Gammaproteobacteria bacterium
CCGCCGAGCACAAAATAGGCATCGGTGTTGCCTTCAAACAGCCAGCCACAGAATGCCGCAATTGCGATCGACAGAATGGCTGCACCGGGCAATGAAAAAGCGACTGGAAACCCTGAGGTCAGGGCAAACACCATAATCGCGACCAGCAGAATGAGGAAATAGAATTCCATCGCTAGCGACTATCAGCGGAAACAAGTTGTTGATAGCTCGGCTGATCATCATCGTCCGCTGGGTTGAGCAGTTGGGCGATGTTATAGAGCAAAAAACTGACAAACTGGATCAGCATGGTGACAGCAAACACGATTAGGAAAGCGGCCATAATGTATTTGACGTACATACCATAGCCACTCTGTGAAACTTCGAAACTTAGCAACGGGCTGTTCAGACTGTTTCCACGCCCACCCATCCCATGCATCAAGATGATCCAGCAGATTGGCATGCCGAGCAACAGGCACCCGATTGAGTCGAACAGGGCGCGTTTTCGACGCGTGAAACTGCAATATAAGACGTCGACCCGAACATGGCCTTCGTCGACTAAGGTGTGTGCACTGGCAAACAAAAATAAAGCCGCATACCAAAACCGAACTAGATCACCCATATAGGCCTGCTCATAGGAGAACACAAATCGAGTGATCACAATCAAAAATTCAGCCAGAACGCATAAAAAGGCCAACCAACTAAAGCTAACTGTGGGGAATTTAAAAGCAAACAAAAAGCCCACCACTATGAGCGGATAATGCACGTAGGTGCCGCGAAAAATAGGGCGCCCCAACTGTTGAGTCAACCACTCACCTACGATCGCTTCGAGCAGATCTTCGACCCGCAAGAAAGAGATCATCATGTCGCAGAAACCAACTAGCAAAACGGCCCAAAATGCGAATCGAACGATGAACGCTGATAATCTCGAAAACAGCAGGCTGTCCTGCTGCAAGCTGCGCACTGGGGTTTTCTTTACATACCATAAACAAGCGCAAATGATGCCTAGATATACCAGCACTTGAAGCCAGCCTTGGACCACTTTGCTCGAATCTAGAGCCTCTTTCTCTAGGCCAAACCAACCGTAATGCAAGAGCAGGGCGTAACTGCCCGGCAGGCCTTGCCAATAGACCAGATAATTATTGATTAGATAAAGAAAGACACCACTGACCATCGCGTAAGCGAATGCGCGACTGAGTAAGGGCAAGCCTTGCTTGATCATCGTGAGTTGAAAATTGTAAGTCTAGATATTGTAAACCGAAATCAGAATCGACGACTGAGCATCAAAGCTCCGTCGTCGATCCTTATAATGGTTTTAGCTAGAGATCTAACACTCGATTTCGTTGTGCGACGTAGGCTTGATCCGAGATCTTTGCCCAAGCGCCGACTTCATTTCGTGACTTAAGAAAGCTCTGGTGAATCTTCTTCGCCATCGGGCTATGGGCTTCAACTTCTTCAAACACTTCAGCCGCAGCATCGCCAAAGCTGTCGTATATGTCGTCGCTGAAACTTCTCAGTTTAACCCCTTCTTCGGAGATCAATTTTGCCAGTGCCGCACCATTTTTGGCGTTGTACTCTGACATCATAATTGAATTCTCCATCTCGGCAGCCGCCTTGACTATCAATTGATCAGACTTGCTCAGCCCATCCCAGAATTTTTTGTTCATGCCAACTGACAACTGAGCGGCAGGTTCGTGCATGCCGGGGTAATAGTAATATTTGGCCGCTTCATAAAACTTCATGAAACTGTCGTTCCAAGGTCCGACCCATTCAGTCGCATCGATCGCACCTGAAACTAGATTTTCATAGATCTGACCACCCGGCAGCGAAACCGGCGAGGCGCCAAGCTTAGCGATGACGTCGCCACCGAGACCTGGCATACGCATCTTCAGTCCTTTGAAATCGGAAGCGGTGCGCATCTCTTTGCGGAACCAGCCGCCCATCTGAACGCCCGTGTTACCACAGGGCAAGCATTTCAAACCATATCCAGCCGCCAGTTCGTCCCACAATTCTTGACCACCACCCCAGTTCATCCAGGCATTAATTTCGGTGTAAGTCATGCCGAATGGCACGGCGGTGAAGTAAGCCCATCCGGGGTGTTTTCCTTTCCAGTAGTAATCTGCAGCGTGATACATCTGAGCATTGCCAGAAGCCACTTCGTCGAAGGAATCGAAAGCCTTAACGCGCTCTCCGGCGGCAAAATAATTAACTTTGATTCGACCATCGGTCATTGCGGTTAATCGATTCGCAAAACGTTGTGCACCCGTACCCAGCCC
>CBDTWQ010000452.1:0-2250 GCA_965364115.1 uncultured Gammaproteobacteria bacterium
AGTTTTCAGCATTCCGGCCCGCTCGATATGCGAATGAATCCGCAACAGGGTGAGTCGGCTGCCGACTGGTTGGCTGAAGCGGACGAAGTGGAGATTGCACGAGTACTGTGGGAATTCGGCGAAGAGCGTCAATCAAGGCGAATTGCTCGGAAGATTGTCGAGGCACGTAAGGTCTCTAGGTTGGATGACACTGCTCAACTGGCGGGCTTAATCAGTGATGTTTTACCTAGAACGAAAAATCACAAGCACCCTGCGACTCGCAGTTTTCAGGCGATCAGAATCCACATTAACCAAGAATTAACTCAGATTCAGCAATTGTTAGAGGCCATTTTTCGAATCCTCAAAGTTGGCGGGCGACTGCTGGTGATCAGTTTTCATTCGCTGGAAGATCGTCTGGTAAAGCGATTTTTTCGCGCGCAGAGCACGCCACCCAAGGTGCCACGAGGATTGCCGGTACGCGACAGCGAGCTGGATAAGACCGTTCGTTTACATTTAATCGGCAAGGCTATTCGCGCCGGATCGAAGGAACTAGAAACCAATCCGCGGGCCCGTTCCGCGGTTTTGCGGATTGCCGAGCGAGCCGCCTAATGAGCACTAGATTTTGGTCTTTTCTGCTGTTTTCGATGGTTCTCGGCAGTGCACTGACGGTGATCTACGTCAAGCATCAGAGTCGAGTGTTGTTTGCTGATTTGCGTGAAATACAAAAACAGCAAGATCAGCAAATTATCCGTTGGGGTCGATTGCAGTTGCAAAACACCACGCTGGCAACCCACAGCAACGTTGAGTTGAGAGCGCGCAAGGACTTGAAGATGCGCGTGCCGGCAGAAATAGAACTGGTGCGGTTACAATAATGCCTAAAAGCAATATTCGCAGCGACGAATATCAAGCCACTTTCCTAGGTCTGCGTCACTATTTCGTGCTGGTCATGCTGTTGCTAATGCTGGCCGGTTTGGTTGCCCGAGCGCTATATTTGCAAGTTGTCGAGCAAGACTTTTTAGCTGAGCAAGGAGTTCAACGTCAAATTAGAACGATCGAAACGCCCGCTTATCGAGGGGCGATTATGGATCGCTATGGAACTCCGCTGGCAATCAGTACCCCGGTCGATTCTGTTTGGGTTAATCCATCAGAAGTCTTGCAAAATCTCGATGCATTGAACGACGTTACCCAACAACTGGGTCTTGATTATCGCCAAACTGTGGCGATGTTGAATCAGCGAGCGAATCGGGAGTTTGTCTATTTAAAACGTCAATTAGAACCTGAGTTTGCTCGCAACGTTGTCGACGGTGTCGCCGGTGTTTATCTGCAGCGCGAATACCATCGATACTATCCAGCTGGCGAGGTGGTCTCGCACTTGGTCGGTTTTACAGACATTGATGATCAAGGGCAGGAAGGCCTAGAGCTGGTTTATCAAGATTGGCTGCAAGCCCATCCAGGACAAAGACGTGTGATCAGAGATCGCCATGGTGACGTGGTTGAAGAGCTGGCCCAAGTGAAACCGGCGCGCTCTGGTAATGATATCTACACCAGCATCGACATGCGTTTGCAATATATTGCTTATCGTAGCTTGGCCCGAGCCATTCAGTACCATGCGGCGAAAGCTGGTTCAGCGGTGCTGTTAGATGCTCGCAGCGGTGAAATTCTAGCGATGGTTAATCAACCTTCCTATAACCCCAATCGAAATAAATCAATGGCCTTGGACCAGATGCGCAACCGCGCATTGACCGACGTATTTGAACCCGGCTCTGTGATCAAGCCGTTTACTTTGGCCGCGGCTATCGACTCAGAACTTTACCATTCATCGAGCCTCGTCGACACCTCGCCAGGGCATGTGATGGTGAGCGGTCATGCGATTAAAGATCCGCGTAATTTTGGTGAACTCGATTTTGCCGGGATACTGCGAAGGTCGAGCAATGTGGGTGCCTCTAGAGTTGCACTGTCTTTGGAGCCGAAGGATCTTTGGGACGCCTTTTCAGATTATGGCTTTGGTGAAACCTTAGGAGTTTCATTTCCCGCTGAATCATCCGGATATTTTCGGCACTTCAGCCAGTGGCAGCCACTCGATCACGCGACCATGGGTTTTGGTTATGGTATGTCTTTGTCGATTACTCAGTTAGCGCGCGCCTATGCGGTGATTGCCAATCAGGGGCGCACTTTAGAGCTCAGTTTGATCCGTCGAGATGAAGAGCACGAGCAGAGCAGTCGGATTACGCGGCATGTAATGAAAACCTCAACCGCGCAGCATTTGCTGCG
>CBDTWQ010000453.1:0-2225 GCA_965364115.1 uncultured Gammaproteobacteria bacterium
ATCAAGTCACCGCGTTCGACCATGCCCCGATTACCGAGCGCGAGAATGGTTCCACTGCAATTAAAAATAAGCTCGAGTGATGGACGTTCGGGTTCGTTAACGAAATGTAGCCATCCCGCCGATTGCCCCACTTCAACGGTGTCGCCGATTTGAAATCGCCGGTCAAACAACCCAATCGCTGGAGATGCAAAGGTTTCGCTTAAGCTGATGCATTTCATTTCATTAACTGGCTGGTCATTGACTGGCTCTGTAATGCCGAGATGACCTAAACAACGTCTGACGGCGGCTTCGGTAAAGTCAGTCATCACCGGATCACAGTTTCCACCCCCACCGAGTTCGGCGGCAATCATCGAAACCTGTTGTCTCGCAGCCGCTGCATTTAAAGAACGGTCATCGTTCTTTTTACTCGCCACCCACAGATAAGGTGCGGCGAATGCTGTCGCTAAAGCCAAATTTTCTTTGCCTTGTGGAAATTCAGCGCCAACCTGGGCGAGCACGCAAGCGGCGAAGATCGATGCCTTGCCACCGGCGTGTAAATCAATCGCCGCATCGCATTCGGGCAACAGCACAGTTTCCACAAAGTGGGCAATCATTTGCGTGGGGCTGCCATCCGGGTCACCCGGAAACGCACGATTTAAATTGAGGTTATCTAAGGGTGAAACACGACTCGATGCGAGAACAGCGGCGGCGTTAAGCGCGGGAATAATGATGATGCGACCATTGATGTCTTCAACTTGCAGACTTTGCACCAGCCGCATTAAGGCCGCCGGGCCCTCAAACTCGTCACCATGAACACCGCCCGTGAGTAATATCGTTGGCCCTTCTCCATTCGACAAACAGATGATCGGCACCGGGTAATAACCGATCGGTTGACGGTTGTCAGACCACTTGAGTTTCAAATCACCAATCTGCCGACCGGGTTGGCTCAGATCGATGCTGATCTGAACACGACTGCTGGATTGCCTATCCGTTATAGAACTAGCCGTTATAAAAGCATCTGTCATAAAGCCATCATTTTATAGAGTGAGAAGTCGATCGATCCCATTAGTTTCGAACAACATAATGTTATATAAACATAATATTTATGTAACTGAGATTCAATAAAATACAATCTATGTGATATGATATCGCAAGCTCTCGCCTTTAACCACTCATTATAAGATCTAGCCCTCGATGACAGCGTTAAAACCAAAATCCGGAATTCATCAGATCAAAGCGCATATGCTGTCGAATGATTCGAGCGATTATCCACCCGCCCGGATAGCACTCAATTCAAATGAAAGTGCATTCGGCCCCAGCCCGTTGGCGATTAAAGCAGCGCAGGCCGCCGCCAGCAATCTTCACCGTTATCTCGAAAACCCAGGGTCACTGCTGGCGCCCGCGTTAGCACGCCGTCACGGTCTCGAGGCAGACAGAATTACCATCGGCAACGGTTCAGATGATTTACTCGCGCGGCTAGCGCGTGTTTATCTAGGGCCCGGCAGCGAGATGATTCGAAGCTGTAATGGTTATCTCAAAACACCGAACTATGCGTTTGCCAACAATGCCGTTCCGATTTCAGTTGCCGACGCCGAATTCACGACTTCGGTCGATGCCCTTCTTGCAGCGGTGAATGAAAACACTCGAATGGTTTACGTCGCTAATCCCGAAAACCCTGCTGGCACCTACATCAGTGGTGCCGAAGTCAGACGCTTGCATCAGGCTCTTCCGGGCAATGTGCTATTGGTGCTCGATTGTGCCTATGAAGAATACGTTGATGCCGACGATTACGAAGCGGGCCATCTGCTCGCTCGAGAGGCCGAAAATGTCGTGGTGACCCGAACTTTTTCGAAAATATATGGCCTCGCTGGAGCCCGCGTCGGCTGGATGTACGCGAGCCCTCCAATCAACGATATGGTCAGCCGCATCGGTCTGACATTTCCGGTTGCTTCACCTTCGGTCGCTGCAGCGCTTGGCGCACTCGAAGATGAAGCCCATATCAATCGAACCTTTCAAATCAATCGGCAATTGCGCAATTCATTCTCTGACCGGATGAAAAACCTCGGGCTCAAAGTGTATCCAAGCCAAACCAACTTCGTGCTGGTTGAGTTTAAATCGGCCGATTATTCCGCCGCCGCCGCCTGTGCCGATTACCTGAGTCGTCGTGGAATCGCGATTCGTCGTTTTGCCTCACCCGCTTATGAAAACTGCATCCGCGTCACGATTGGTTTTGAGGCTGATATGAA
>CBDTWQ010000454.1:0-2222 GCA_965364115.1 uncultured Gammaproteobacteria bacterium
GGGGTCAGCCGCGATCATACTGGCAGCGCAACTTCGCTGCAATCAATGCGAGTCAATTTTATGGAACTAGCCGATATCAAGAATGCGGGGTTGAAAATCACCTTGCCTCGGATGAAAATTTTGGAACTATTGGCCGCTTCTGAAAACCGTCATCTTAAAGCTGAGGATATCTATAAAACCTTGCTCGACTCAGGGGAAGAGATTGCGTTAGCGACGGTTTATCGGGTTCTGACCCAATTTGAAACCGCGGGTTTGGTCAATCGTCATCATTTTGATGGCGGTCACGCCGTTTTCGAGCTAAACGATGGCGAACATCACGATCATCTGGTCGACATATCATCGGGGCGTGTGGTCGAGTTCTATGATGAGATAATTGAACAACGCCAGAAAGAAATTGCGAA
Source organism: uncultured Gammaproteobacteria bacterium (assembly GCA_965364115.1). Classification (GTDB taxonomy): domain Bacteria; phylum Pseudomonadota; class Gammaproteobacteria. The sequence continues at coordinate 402 of CBDTWQ010000454.1, forward strand.
ACAATATGGTTTCACTATTACCGAACATACGATGGTTTTATACGGCCATTTTGATGACGACAGCTAGCACCAAACGGACGATTTAATTCTTGACGGGCTAATCGCTAAATCCCAGCAGACTAAAGTTCCAAAGTCTTAAGTGCCAGTGGAGTCAATCGAATTGGGTCAATATAACCCCGCCGTTTATTGGCTTAGTTACGGAAGATAAATCTCTAGGCTGACTGATCTGGTCGTTCCCTTATTTGGCACCAGCCAATTTTTGGTACAAGCCAATTTCGCTGCGGTTTACTGCAGTCATTTGCTGCGTCAATCGCTGATCGCCATCATTTCACTGGCATGAGCCCGTGTTTGTTTGGTTATCTGCAGGCCGCCTAACATTCGAGCGATCTCTTCGAGGCGCTCGTTCTGATCCAAAAACGCCACTTGGGTGGTGGTGTCTTGTTGATGTTTGATCTTTTCCACCCGAAAATGATGATGCGCTTGTGAAGCCACTTGTGGCAGATGAGTGACGCAGAAAACTTGACGATCCTTTCCCAGTAAACGCATCTTCTTGCCAACAATCTCTGCAACTGCGCCACCTACACCACTGTCAACTTCATCAAAAATGAGGGTGGGTATATACGAGGACTCACTCATAATCACCTGAATTGCCAAACTGATCCTCGACAATTCGCCGCCTGAAGCAACACGAGCCAAAGGTCTAGGTGGCTGGCCTGGATTGGCGCTCACCAGATAGCGAATGCGATCAATGCCAGCGGCCGTCGCTTGGGGTTGCTGCTCGACGTCGATCACACACTGACCACCGTGCATTCCCAACTGTTGCATTACTTCGCTGATCTGTCGCGAGAGCTTCGCCGCCGTTTTCTGACGCTTTTTAGACAGCACTTCGGCACTTGACTGAAAGTCAGCTAGGGCGGCATCCATTCCTTTCTGCAATACATCGAGATTGAAGGCATCGCCCTGAAGCGATTCAAGTTCTGCCGCTAAGTCACTTTCTAAGGTGGGTAATTCGGCCACATCGACTCGATGTTTGCGAGCGATCGCTTGCATCACCGCAATTCGGTTATTGATTAGGTCCAACCGCCCCTCGTCGAGTTCAACCTTATCTCGGTAACTGCGCAACTCGTTTACCGCTTCTTGCACCTGAATTAGGGCTGCATTGATCAAATCGAAAGAATCAGAGAGGGACGAGTCGATGCTTAAAATGGGTTTGAGTTGATCAACACATTGGCTCAAGCCCGATTGCAGGTTAAACCCCTCATCATCATACAAACGCGCGAGTATTTGCTCGGTCGTTTCAATCAGGTTTTCAGCGTTGGCCAAGCGGAGGTGCTCCTCCTGTAATTGCTCGAATTCGTCGGGTTGAGCACTCAGATCAGTGAGTTCCTGGTGATAAAGGTGTAACAGGTCAACTCGCTGATCGCGCTCCTTCGACCCACCTTGCGATTGTTGGAAACGATGTCGCAGATTTTTAAGCATCAGATATTTTTGTTGAACTGTCTCGATCAACTTCGAATCGCCCATGAAAGCATCGAGCAGTGATTGTTGAACCTCACTTTTCTGCAATGACTGATGTTCATGCTGACCATGTATGTCGACTAGGCATTCGCAGAGTGCACGCAGTTGCGGCAGGGTTGCATTGTAGCCGTTGATATAGGCCTTGCTTCGGCCGTTGGCTGACAAAACTCGGCGAATCACACAATCTTCGTCTGCGTCCATATCATTATCATGCAACCACTGTTTTGCAGCGACTGCATCTTCAAGGGCAAAGCACACGCTAATCTCGGCTTTTTCGGCGCCACTGCGAATGCTATCGCTTTC
>CBDTWQ010000455.1:0-2219 GCA_965364115.1 uncultured Gammaproteobacteria bacterium
ATTTTAGACCGCGAAGAACCCGACTACAAAGAATAATCCAGGCTCAACCGTTTAGATAGAGATTGCGGTTACGCCCATATCCTTTTGAATATCAGATGACATCCTTAGCCGGCTGTTTAAGGCAAAATTCGGGCTTTGATGAACGCTTTTCATCTTTTTTTGGAAACAAACTTCCATCGAACCAAACACCTTTCACGGGGCTTTGATGGCCGCATAATGGCTTGTGAAATTGCGTGGACTAGCGCACACCAGCTCTATACTTGAGCTCTTGTTGGCGCTTACCAGCTGTTCAGTTCGTGATAGCTGTTTTTAAAATTGAGGTTGTCCGGATCCAATGTCAAAGCGCGCTGAATCGCGTAGATCGATGAAGCCTGTTTGCCTTGCTTAGCCAAGCTGTAGGCAAGGTTGTTCCAGACTTCTGCTTTTTCGCCGTCAACTTCCAGTGCATCTAGAAAGGCAGATTCGGCCTTCGCATATTTGCCCAACGCATAAGCCGTGTTACCCACACCACTGAGGGCGACCAAACTTTTTGGCCAACGTTTGGCGGCCGCAATATAAGACTGATTGGCTAGTTTAATTCGTCCAATCTGCTCCATTGCAATCACCGCATCTAAATAGTCTTGCTGCCGCGCTGTGACCGGAACCTTGCTAGCAGGCACTACCGCAAGCCCCCAAAAATCTGCGCGTGCCCAAGTCATTTCAAAGGTTCGAAAAGAGCGAATCACACGACGATTAACACCCGAGCGAAGAACCACTTCCCGTTTTTTTAGATCATAACCAATCACCACTTCGTAATGCCAGACTGGGTATGCATCGAGCCCCAGATTCTGCAACACGAAGACCGGATTTCCAGCCGCCACCTCGCGCAACAATGATTCGAGGCTGCGATCCAGCACCACTGGCAGTAGGTCAAACTGACGAGCCGCGGCGACTATTTCAGTCTGTAAGCTGCCCTTAAGTTCTGGCACATAAACCATGGGTGCAATCTGATCGGGAATAACCGCATTGCCTTGATAGGAAATAACCGCGGCCAGAGCGGCAGGGCCACAATGATATTCTTGCTGCGCAAAGAAAGGCACATCGACCAGCTCAGCACGAGGCGGCAGATCGATTGGAGGGGTGTTGGTGAGTTGTCGAGTTTGGGGGGTTGAAGCACAGGCGACGCTAAGCGCCGCCAGAACTAAAAGCGCCAACCCGCGAAAGGCGGGCGCTTTATTTTTACTGCTAGTAGTCAAGCGGGCGAATGGCCGGAATAAGATCAGTCCAACCGGCATACTCAGACAACACCAAACCGATAGCAGCCCAGAGGAAGACATTACCACCCGCTGGCGCTTGGTCGATTCGCTGATGAATCTGGCTAACTTGCAGGTCGGTCAACGCGTTCAATCGCAGATCGGCGTCAACTTGAGCGACACCGCCGGTGATTAGTTGCTGACGCAGCCAATCACGTTGCTCTCCAATTTGGTTCAATTCCATCGCTGGCTGCGCTAGATCCATTTGTTCGGTCGCTACCATGCCGGCATGAGTTGGCAAACTTGCCGCCAGAAAAGCGAATGCAACTAATACGCAAGATACAATCTTTTTCAACATCATTTTTCAGTTCCTAAAATTAAGTGAGCTCCTAAAAGAATGTAGCAGAAATTTTTAAATTTGCTCTCAGCTCAACTTCGCACCGTTCGGCACACTGCGATCGGGTTGCACCAGCACCACTGCGCCATCGTCGCGATGAAAGCCTGTGATCAGGCACTGCGAGCGAATCGGCCCAATCTGCTTACTCGGAAAGTTGACTACAGCGACGACCTGTCGCCCAAGCAACTCTTCGGCTGAATAGAGGTCGGTAATTTGCGCACTCGACTTTCGCAGGCCTATTTCCTCGCCAAAATCGACTTTGACGATGTAAGCTGGTTTGCGTGCCTCGGGAAATTCTTCGGCCGAGACAATCGTGCCAACCCGCAATTCAATCTTCGCAAAATCATCCCAATCAATCGTTTCCACGGTTAACTCCTAATCATTAAATTCATTCCGAATCGACATACTATGTTGGCCAAGCGCAGGAACAACTTGGCGACGGGCTTCGGATTCTTTGTCATGCTGTGGAGCAACGCTAACCACCGCAACCTCACCATTCGGCGTATCGATTTTCACACGGCGCAATTGCGGGTGGCGAGAAAGGCCGGCGACATCATTCAAACGCCCGTAGGCAACGCCCGCGCGCTGCA
>CBDTWQ010000456.1:0-2218 GCA_965364115.1 uncultured Gammaproteobacteria bacterium
CGTGCGCTCTACGAAAAAACGATCCAACTCGAGCAGGCGCAAGCCTACATCGATCAGCACTAGGTCAGACCCTAAATGCCACTCGCAAAACGTATTATTCCTTGCCTAGATGTTGACGCTGGGCGTGTGGTTAAAGGGGTTAAATTTGTCGAGATTCGTGATGCGGGCGACCCGGTTGAAAATGCTCGTCGTTACAACGAAGAAGGTGCCGACGAGCTGACGTTTCTAGACATCACCGCGAGTTCAGATGATCGTAACACCATGGTCAGCGTGGTTGAGGCGGTTGCTCGTGAAGTATTCATTCCGCTTACGGTTGGCGGTGGCATCCGTGAAGTTTCTGATGTTCGCCGTATGCTGAATGCTGGCGCTGATAAAGTGGGGATCAACACGGCAGCGGTGGCTCGTCCTGAATTTGTCCGCGAGGCGGCTGAAAAATTTGGCTCGCAGTGCATCGTGGTTGCGGTGGATGCTAAGCGCGTGAGTCAGCCAACGGAGTCAGCTCGCTGGGAGGTGTTTACCCATGGTGGACGCAGGTCGACTGGAATTGATGTGATCGAATGGGTGAAGAAGATGGATCTTTATGGCGCCGGTGAAATTCTACTCACCAGCATGGATCGCGATGGCACTCGAATCGGCTTCGATAATGAGATGACTCGCTTGGTGTCCGAAACGGTTAGAGTGCCGGTGATTGCCTCAGGCGGGGTTGGTAACCTGCAGCACCTTGTCGATGGCATTGTTGACGGAGGCGCCGATGCGGTGCTGGCCGCTAGCATTTTTCATTTTGGGGAATATCGTATCGAACAAGCCAAAGCCTTTTTGAAATCAAATGGAATTGAGGTGCGTGAGTGAAAGAGTCAGTCAGTGAATCAGTCGCTGGTTCAGAAGCGGGCTCGATGAACCGCTGGTTCGATCAGCTCAAGTGGGGCAGTGACGGTTTAATTCCGGCGATTGCGCAAGACCATATTACTGGCGAAGTGCTGATGATGGCTTGGATGAATTCTGAAGCCTTACAACTTACCGATCAGCATCGTCGAGCGGTTTACTGGTCTCGTTCGCGTCAGCAGCTATGGTACAAGGGTGAGTCTTCTGGGCATATCCAAACGATTCACGAAATCCGAACCGATTGTGATGCGGATGTGATTCTGCTGCAAATTGAACAACAAGGTGGAATCGCCTGTCATACGGGTCGTCGAAGATGCTTTTTCCGTGTTTTAGATAGCGGCGAATGGCAAATCGACGAGGTTGTTATCAAAAATCCCGAGGAGATTTATCGATGAGTGATGATATACTCCAGCGCCTGATGACCGTGCTAAGAGCTAGAAAAGAGGCCGATCCTAGTACCTCTTATGTGGCCGGATTGTATCAACAAGGTCTTGATGCCATTTTGCAAAAGATTGGGGAAGAGTCGACGGAAACTATTCTGGCGGCAAAGTCGGGCGATCGAAGCCAGATTGTGCATGAAACCGCGGATTTGTGGTTCCATTGCTTAGTCATGTTGGCGCAGCAAGACATCGATGCTCAGCAGGTGCTGGATGAGTTAGATTCGAGATTCGGCCTTTCCGGGGTCGATGAAAAAGCATCGCGGAAAGTTTGAAGCGATCCGCGGCGTTGCCGTTTAAACGTATTATAACGAGGTGAGACATGGGTTTTGGTGGAGTTAGTATTTGGTCGTTGGTGTTGGTTTTGGCGATCGTCGTTTTGCTTTTCGGAACCAAGAAGTTGCGCAATGTTGGCGGCGATTTGGGCAATGCAATCAAGAACTTCAAGAAATCGGTTAAAGATATGGAGAGTCCCCAATCGACCACCGAGGAATCCTCCGAAGCTGACCCTGTGGTAATTGAAGGCAAAGTCAAAGAAGAAGATAAAGTCTGAAAGCTGGCCGATTGAGATTGGCTGGTCCCGAGCTACCTTTGTTTCATCAAGGCTAAAATGAACCCCGTTCTATCAACAATTCTCTTGTCGGATATGCGCGTGGACGACAATCACGTGATTGATTTGACTGCTTGGAGCCCGCTTCGGGCCGAACTAGCTGTCATTGATCTCCTGAAATCAATTAGATTTGAGTAAAAAGCGGAATGTTTGACATCGGCTTTATTGAAATGCTGGTCATTGGTATCGTGGCCTTAATTGTGATCGGCCCTGAGCGATTGCCAGGCGTCGCTCGCTCTGCTGGCAAGTATTTTGGTCGGCTCAAACGGTTTGTGACAACCGTGAGGAC
>CBDTWQ010000457.1:0-2207 GCA_965364115.1 uncultured Gammaproteobacteria bacterium
CTGGTTGTGAATTCTCAAGTTCAGTCAGGTAGGCCAGTTCCGGTTGTAGTTTTGCAAACCGGGCATCCCGACGGAACCGGTCTATCGCCTTGCGTCTGGCTGTTTGAATTAGCCAGGCCGCCGGGGAGCTAGGTAACCCTTTTTCAACCCAGTCATGTATTGCTGCTTCAATTGCATCTTGCAGCACATCTTCGGCGAGTTGCAGGTCGCCCACACTCTTGACCAGCGAGGCGAGAATGCGGCCGTATTCCTCACGGATGGCAAGATCAATTGCCTGCGCCGGCTCGAATGGTGGCAGCAAGCGTTATGATTCCGAATCGAAAGGGATAGCCGAATTCAACGATTGATGTTTAAGACGTTGCCAGATGCATTGGAGAATGTACTCGAGCAAAGGTCCAAAAACAGAAGCAGCCAACACCCACTAGTGGTCAAATACCATAATGGGGCGAACTTCAATCCGACCATGCTCGGCGGTCGGGATCTTTGCTGCGTAGCTCAATGCTTCGTCTAAGTTCTTACAATCCAGCAGATAGTATCCTCCCAATTGCTCCTTTGTTTCCGCAAACGGACCGTCCGTCGTTTCGATCTTGCCGTTTTCACAGGTAACCGTCGTAGCCGTTTGAGTGGACTGCAACGCATCGCCGGCCACAAAGACTCCGTTTTTCTGCGCTTCTTCGGTGAACGCCTGATAGCGCTGAATATAGGCACCGAATTCGGCAGTGCCGGGCTGCGGGCCAGAATTACTTTTCGAATAAATAAGTGCCATGTATTGCATTGTTGTTCTCCAAACTGTCCGCTAATGCGGACGGGTTAATTTATAACAAAAACAGTCTTTCTGCCTCTGTAGTTTTAAGACGAACAGCCAAACAAAAAATCGACATCTTTTTGAAATTAATTTGATAAAGCAAATTTTTCACTAATTCAGCGAAATCTCCTGCTTTCCAATAAATGTCATGAAATATTATGGCAAACACATTTATGAACGATACTAACGGATAAAATCGCAGACTAAACCCGCTAACTAGAAGTTGCTAAAGGATCAAACCATAGCGCGAATACCAAGGGTGCTAGTTTAGATAGTTATCATTGCAGTTTGTGTTTGAAAATTTCTGAACACGATGACACTCTCTGTCACAGTGATCGTGTAAAGGTAACTCCCAGTTAGGAAACCTATCGGAACGACCGAATACTCTCGAGGTTAAAACACAGGAGTAGAACCAAGCGACTGCCTGCACTTGCAGCCAGCTTCGCAAATCGAAGCCGCTTCAACGAGGTGTAACAACGGGTGACCAAATGAAACCAAACAACGTTCTTTTCATCATGTGTGATCAACTCCGATTTGATTACTTATCTTGCTATGGCCACCCCAGCTTACAAACCCCAAATATAGATAAGCTGGCCCACAAAGGCGTTCGTTTTACCGAAGCTTACTGCGCCTCGCCGCTGTGTGCGCCCTCGCGCGCAAGTTTCTATACCGGGCGCTACCCTGCTAGCCACGGCGTGCTCGGCAACGGCGATGCGACTCGGCTCGATGAGAAAATGATGGCCGATTACCTCCAACCCCTCGGCTATCGATCTGCAGTGGTCGGCAAAACCCATTCGCACAAAAGCCTGAAGGAATTTCAAACATTGGGGCTTGATCTCACATCAGCCTATGCGCGCGCGTCTCAAACCGGAGGGTTCGAACCCTATGAATCGCATCAAGGGCTTTATCCGGACCCAGTGCTTAAGGTCAACCCCAATCAAGGCTACACCCAATATCTGAAATCGAAGGGCTACGATGCTAATAATCCGTGGCAACACAATGCCAACAGTGGCCTCGACCCTGATGGACGTCTGCATTCGGGTTGGTCGTTGCGAAGTGCGCCATTTCCCGCCGCGCTTGACGAAGCCGATTCTGAGACTGCTTTTACCACCCGTCGAGCGATGGACTTTATCGACAGTTGTGATGCGCAACCCTGGTGTCTGCACTTAAGTTACATCAAACCGCATTGGCCGCTGATTGCCCCTGCGCCCTATCACCAACTTTATCAGGCCGAAGACGTCCAAACGGCGGTGCGCAATAAATCAGAACGCCAAAACCCTCATCCGGTGTATCAGGCCTTTATGCAGCAGGAATATAGCCAGTCTTACGCGCGCGATGAGATCAGGGAAAGCGTGATTCCAACCTACATGGGGCTGGTTAAGCAAATCGACGATCATCTTGG
>CBDTWQ010000458.1:0-2200 GCA_965364115.1 uncultured Gammaproteobacteria bacterium
ACTGTCGCAAAAACAGGTGCTGTTGGTTGATGACAATCAGATCAATCTCAAACTCGCCAGCGAGCTGATACGTCTTTGGGGCCACGAAGTAACCGAAATTGACCACGGCGAAACTGCTTTTGCGCTCTATCAGGATCGGGTATTTGACCTCATCATTCTAGATATTCAAATGCCTGACATTGACGGCGTAACCTTGCTCAAAATGATGCGCGCCGAACGGCCATCCGATTCAACCCCAATCATTGCCTTAACCGCCAATATTCTAAACAATGAAACTCAGCGATTGTTCGAAAGCGGTTTTGACTATCTTCTCGAAAAGCCAATTGAAGAGAATAAATTTCGCGCGCTGCTCGACAAGGATATTACTCGCCAGCATCAACCCGCTGTAAAGAATTTATACGGCGAGAAAATCGATCAAGAATGTGCACTTGACGCTGACCGCTCGCTGTCGCTAACAGCCGGAAACCAATCATTATTGATCGAACTATTGGATGTTCTTCAGCGCGATATTCCTCGCTACAAAAGCCAGCTAGAAAAAGCACTCGCCAATCAAAGCACTGAGAAATTCATTAGTATCACGCACCAACTGCAGGGTGTGACCTGTTATACGAGCCTGCCAAGGCTGAAACGTCAGATAATTGAGGTTCAAAGTCAGCTCAAAAGCCAAGCCTCACTGCCCAGCAAACTCCAAGTTGAAAATTTGCTCAGCGAACTCGATCAAGTCAATCATGAAGTGACTCTATATTTAAAGGGTTTCCCGCCCATTCATTAAAAACTACCCGACCACCCCAACCGATGCTGAGTCGTCTCGCTTTGGCCGATAGTACAGCCCGCCTTGCCGAGGAACCCAGTTGATCACTAGGTTTGTTTCATTAAGTCTTGATAGACCAGACGTGATTTTAACGTCCTACCCTGTAAATTATGATCAATAGTGCTGCGCAATACGGACTTAGCAAGGTGTCTGACCGAAATCTTCTCAAAGTCATCAGCGATCCAATCCAACACTATTTGACCCATCACTGAATCTTTAGCCGAACTATCGCAGGCAACAAAACCAAGGTTAATCACAAATTGGTAATAAACAGCTGACTCAATCTTCTCGCCGCTATTTGCATCACAGGAAATGTCGGGGAAATAGCCTAAACAACGCAGGAAACTTAGCTCGAATTGCCGTAGCTCAGAACCAGAGCCAGGTTGGCGGCTTGAGTTTAACAACAGCAAGTAAAATCGGAAAATCTCGGGGTTGGATTCGGCTTGAGGTAAGAAAGCGCTGATCAATTCATTGACGTAGAGCAGCGATAGATAATTCTGTTCGCTTACCTGTAGTGGTTGCTCTTCAATCGAGACTAAGGTTTTTAAATCGCCCCGCCCACTCCAGCAAAGATTGAGCAGCACAAATGGCTGGAACTGTGACTTTTTTGAATGCCGTCTAGCCCCCTTGGCCAATAAGCTCAAGCGACCATGCTCGAAGGTAAATATATCTAGAATCAAGCTGCTGTCTCGCCAGTTACGGCTGCGCAGAATGAACGCCGCTTGATCGTTAACGCGTGCCTGCATCAGAATAACCGAAAGCTGCCAGAGACTGTTCATCATCAGCCCAATCCTGACGAACTTTGACCCACAGCTGCAAATAAACCTTTGTGGTAATCAGGTGTTCAAGATCAGCTCGAGCTAGGCTACCGACCCTCTTTAACTGAGCACCGCCCTTTCCAATAACGATCGATTTTTGCGAATCACGCTCGACCCATATCGTCGCTGATATGCGAGTTAGATCGGTCTCCTCGATGTAGTGATCAACATTGACCGTGATTGAATAAGGTAACTCTTGGCCCAGGTCTCGAAACAGTTTCTCGCGGACAATCTCGGCGGCGATGAACCGCATTGACTTGTCGGTCAATTGATCCGATGGGAAGTGTGGCTCAGCCACCGGCAGCTGGTCGGTGAGCAGCATTTCAAAGTGCTCTAAATTATCCCCTTTGAGCGCAGAAAGAGGAACAATTTCAGCCTGTGGCAATTTCGCAGAAACTTTCTTTAAAATCGGCAAACAGGCATTGCGATCTAATTTATCGATTTTATTTAACACCAACAATAAGTTCTCTCGACCCTGCAGTTGACTCATGATTTTTTCATCTTGCTGATTAATCTTGCTAGCGTCGAGCAGCAGGCAAATCACATCCGCATCATCGAGGATGCTGGTCGC
>CBDTWQ010000459.1:0-2194 GCA_965364115.1 uncultured Gammaproteobacteria bacterium
GTCAATTCCGTTTGTCTGCGAAGATCAAAAGCCTACGCAGTATTTTCCAATCCAGGAATGAGCCTGAAATAGGGATAATTCAAAACTGAGTCATACAGTTTACGTTGGATATCAATGAAACCTACAGCATGATCAGAGCCAGTTTGGCTAGCTATTGCGTGTGAAAACCGAAGACAGGTGGGCCAGAGGTTTCAGAACCGAAAGAGTTACTTGAGACGCATTAGGCTAGAGCGCGATTTTAAGGACAAGCAAGCCCCTTCCTATGATCGATATCAGAGCCAGAACAAGGTTGGAAACTGCAGACGCCGCCGCAGATTAAGTGAAAGTTATTGTCATTTTAATTCCTCTGTCAAATCGGCAGTGTCTGTTCTTAGTCGGGGGTAACTCGTCGGTTCATTTCGGCTGTAGGTGGGTGTGCAGGGCTTCGACGATTCGGTTGGCTTCGTTTTGGCTGCTGTAGTGGACTAAGGACAGCCGCACGACGCCATCATTGATGTCGATGTTGAGGTCATTCATTAGGCGGTGAGCGTAAAAGTGGCCGTTTTCAGTGCCAATTCCTGCATCTTGTAATTTGCGGGTCAGTTCGTCTGATGATTGCTGCAGTGGTTTGAACGCAATCGTAGGTGCGCGGTCATTGTCGTCGGTATGCGTTTTGCCGATTAAACGAACATCTTTATGCTCTGATAGAAAGTCGAGGATGGGTTTGGCAAGTTGATTTTCGTGGGTCAGAATCAAGCCATGAATCTGATCGAGTTTTTCGCTTGCGGAGATCGCACTTTTGCCGAAGTGGTGTTGGTGCAACACTTCGAAATAGTCGAGCACGCCGGCGCAAGCCGCGACCTGCGCATGTTGCGGTCCGGCGGGGTTGAAGTCTTTCGCTGGGTCGCCGCTGTTGAAATAATGCGCCTGCGATACCATTTCTTGATGAACTTGCCGGTTAACATAAAGCAGGCTTTGATGTGGCCCAAAAACCTTGTAAAGGCTGAACGCATATCCATCGACGCCGAGCGCTTTTAGGTTGGGAATGTGATGAGGCGCGTAGGCGACGGCATCGACAAAAACCCGAGCCTGACAGCTGGCTTTGATTTGCTGGACGATTTCGGCCACCGGGTTTGCGGTGCCGACGATATTCGAGCAGTGGGTGAAAAAGACCCAGCGTGTTTTTGAGTTGAGCAATGGTTGCAATTTTTCAGGATCAAGCAATCCGGTGTCGGCGTCGACTTCCCACTGGCGAATCGTGGCGCCCTGTTGCAGCGCCTTGCGGCGCCAGGAACCGCTGTTGGCCTCATGGTCTTGGTTGGTGACGATAATCTCGTCTCCAGCCTGCCATGAGTCACCGATGGCCTGCGCCATCACATAGGTGTTCATTGAAGTTGATGGGCCGATCGTGAGTTCACCCCGGCCTATACCCAATGCTTCGGTCCAGCCATTGATCGCTCGGTCCATGGCGTCGCCCGCTTCTGCCGATGAGGCGAAGCGCGAATAAGGCTGCACCCGCGTATGTTGGTTGTAGTGTTCGAGCAGCTGGTTAACCTGGTTGCAGACATAGCTGCCCCCCGCGTTGGAGGCGAATACGAAATCTGGTTCGTCGTTTAATTGATCGAATTGAGCGCGAACAAAATCAATATCAAGCTGCATTGGAATTCCTAAAATTATTTACGGGTTTTAGCGAATCATTCATGACTTAAGCTCGTTGTTGACGGTATTCGGCATAAGTCAGCTCGAAGCGCTCTAGGTTCTTGGCGGTGTACTCGGCAAAGTCGAGATCGACGCGCGAATGTAATTCTGAAACCATCGACCATAAGGTCTCGCGCAATAGCGATGCACATTTCATTGCATGATAGCTTTTGTTTTGTCTCGCATCGAGCGGCGATGAGAAATAGTGCTCCAGCATCAGGGCTTCTTGTGATGCGTCTAAATCATTGTTTGAGGCCAAATTGGCGAGGTCAAACAGCGGGCTATTGAACCCCGCATAGTCGAAGTCAATCAGCCAGATTCGGTCGCCATCATCGATAAAATTTGCGGCTAGTAAATCGTTATGGCCGAAGACGATTTCTACCGGCCCGACGGCCTTTTCCAGATCGACTGCGATGGCGCGGAGTTCGGCCAAGCGGTGGTGATGGGCACTGTTGCCGTCAGCGATAATGTTTTGATAGTGACGCAGCACTTGAAACACCCAAAACATCACCGGCAC
>CBDTWQ010000460.1:0-2183 GCA_965364115.1 uncultured Gammaproteobacteria bacterium
TCACTCGCCGCGGCAACCATTGCTTTTGAAATGATCAATTTATTCGCCTGCCGGAATTGATCAAACCAGCAGTTCTACTCTTATTTATACTGTCGTTTTTGTGTTCATTTCTTGTTTCATCGAGAAGTGCATAAAGCAAAATAATGAAACCAGCAGAATGCTGCCGCCAATGAATGTGTTCAGAGTCGGCGTTTCTCGAATCACCCACCAGACCCAGAGCGGGCCAAGGATACTTTCTAAAAGATAAACTAGTTGAACCTCCGCCGAGTTGGCATAGCGCGGCGCAATGGTCAACATGACAAAGGCAAACGGCACCAACACAAAGCCGATGATACCGAGATAGAGAAATTGGGTTGTGCTCACGCTTAATTCGGGTGCTTGCGCAAGCGCAATGGCAGCGGTCAGTAAGCTTCCTATAACCACCGATGGCACAAGGTCAATCTCTTTTTTATAGCGCACTAGAACAGCGCTGCAGGCGGTTGCTATGGCACATAATAACGCGAGTAAAACCCCCATCAGCCCGTTGCTACTATAGCTACCCATGCCGATCACAAAAATCCCAAATAGCGAACAAGCAATAATTATCCAGGTGGTGAGACGCTGGTTTTCTCGCAGAAAAATCAATGATAAGACGGCAGCAAACACCGGTGCTGACGAGAGGACTAATAATGTGTTGGCGACGCTAGTGCGTTGAATCGCATAGATGAAAGAAATATTAACTATCGCAAACAGTGCGGCATTAAGTAGCCCTGCCCTGCCTATTTGTAACATCGCCTTCGGCAAATTCTGACCGTAATAGAACAGCAGGTAGCCACTAATCGCGATAGCAGGCAGCAGGCCTCGATAAAACAGCAGACTGTTATCACTGAGCCCTGCCAGCCGAATCAACAGACTGTCTGGGCTTAATACAGCAACCCCACAAACCGCCATCATTAGACCTTTGCCACGCTGACTAAGTTGATCGAATCGATTCATATCTGCTTGTTGCTATGTTCTGCTGCGTGATAATGTCAGTCAGCCCTCGGGCTATTAATCTTTAAATTGGAGCCAAACATGCCGCTAACCCCATCGTTACACCGAGAACTCGCGCATACCAGGGTTGTTACCTGCCACGGATATCGACGAGACGATGGTTTGTTAGATATCGAAGGTAGAATGGTTGACACCAAACCCTATCGATTTGAAAACCATGATCGTGGTGGCTGGATAGAAGCCGACGAAGCACTGCATGATATGTCTTTACGCTTAACCATTGATTTGGAACTCGAAGTCTTAGCGGTGGAGGCTGTCATCGATCATTCGCCCTATCATTATTGCAAGAGCGTGAGCCAGATTGCGCGCAATTTAATTGGTTTAAAGATTGCCCCGGGCTGGACCCGAAAATCAAAAAAAGCGATGGGTGCTAATCGAGGCTGCACTCATTTAAGCGAATTGCTGGGACCCATTGCCACCACTGCAATTCAAACCGTGGTCAGTGAATATCGACGCAAAAGCACCGGTGCTGATGGAGTTAATCCGAAGGCATTTCTTAACAGCTGCCATTCGTACGCCGAAACCAGCCCAGTGGTCCGAGAACACTGGCCGGATCACTATAAAACAGAATGATTCAATTATTATGAAAATGATCAGCAACCAATCGTTGCTGATCATGTCATCTCAAACCCTTCTTAAGCTTAAGAGCCAAGCTTAAGAACTAAGCCTAAGAACTAAACATATCAAAAGCCCTTCAAGTGATTAGCTCAGAGGGCTTTCTCATACGGATCATTCGTAACGTTTGATCTCACCTGACTTGAGTCGCGTCAAATAGCTTTCCAACTCTGCTTTCACAATTGGCATCAGGAAGTAAAGACCAATGATGTTGACCACCGCCATCGCAAAAATTGCGGCGTCGGAAAAATCGATCACAGGGCCTAAATTAGCTGCCGCACCGATCACGATAAAGATGCAGAAAATAACTTTAAAGGCGATTTCTGTACTCTTGCCCTCTCCGAACAAATAGGTCCATGCTTTCAAACCGTAATATGACCAAGAGATCATCGTAGAAAATGCAAATAGCACGACTGCAACGGCCAACACATAAGGGAACCAACTGAACGCACTTTCAAAAGCAGCAGAGGTTAAGCCAACTCCAGATGCGCCGCTAGCGGTGACAATTCGTCCACCTTCGGTGATGTAGTTTCCAG
>CBDTWQ010000461.1:0-2173 GCA_965364115.1 uncultured Gammaproteobacteria bacterium
AAATCGGGCACCCGGCTTTCACCGTCAAAACCGCAGGCCTTTTCTGCCGCGACAATCCCAGCTATTGTGCCGCGTGTGGCGCCGAGACCATTCTGGCAGCAAGCGCTAAACAAACCTGGGGAGAGTTCTTCTAGCGCCCAGGCATCATTGCGACTTAGACACAGTCGCCCTGACCAACAATACTCAATTTCAAGCTGACCAAACTGCGGATATCGCGCTTTAAGGGTTCTAAGGTGTTGAGGTAGCATCTTTTCAAGTTGCTTCAGCGGCAGTTTCAAATCAGGCTGATAGCTGCAGCCATTGCGGATCAGCAATCGAGTGCCTGCTAAGCCATCGATTCGCCTTAACGACGAGCCGATTGGATCGGCTGGCGTAAACCCCCAATTTTTCACACTGCCCAATGCCTCGATCTCGCTGGCGGTCAAGGGGCGAGTGATTGAAGCATAGAGGTTGATATGCATCAGCCTTTGAAGATAAAAACCAAAGGTTTCGATCAAACCATTTACCGCCAGAATGGCGCGATTAGCCGTGACTGAGCCGTTGGCGGTCTTAAAAATCCAAGATTCCGCTGATCGATCAAAACCGACTACGGAGGAATTCTCGAACAAGCGAAACCTGGGTTTAGCCAATAGGCCATCGGCCAACCCGCGAACATACATGGCAGGTTGCAACAACACCGTGCCCGGGGTGCGCAAACCGCCCAAATAATAGTCGCTGCCGGAAAGCTCACGCATCGCGCCGCGATCAAGCGATTCAAAGCGCTCACCCAAATTCGTCAAGTGCTCGGCATAGTTCCGATTGTGTGCAAGACCCGCTTTTGTGGCGGCCGCGTTGATCTTGCCCGATAATGAAAAGGCTTCTTCACTCAAATTGAAAGCTCTCGCATATTCCGCCGCAAATGCGATCGCGGAACGATTCATTCTGATCTGACGCTGATCGCTCGAATCTTCTCCAGCGTAGCTCCCGCTGGCTAAGGCATGCGGCAGATCAATCATAAAGCCGGAGTTTCTGCCCGCAGGCCCTTGCCCTATTTCGGCGCTTTCGAGCAGCACAATATTCGCATCAGGGTCGAGTTCAGCGAGCCTTAGTGCGGCGGAAAGTCCGGCAAACCCAGCACCAACGACGACATAGTCGGCCGTCACATCACTTTCAAGGCTGGGCTGTGGCCGGCGTTGCGACAACATCGCATGCCAACCGCTAACCCCTAAATCTGCAGGCTTCTGATCCACTTGCGTCATCGCGACTAGACCACCGCGTCTTTTGCGCCTTGATCGCTAAGATCAATCCAGATGGTTTTCAACTCGGTATACTGATCATGGGCATGCAGTGAATTGTCACGACCACCAAAGCCGGATTGTTTATAACCGCCGAAAGGCGTAGTGATGTCACCTTCGCCATAGCAATTGATCGTTACCGTGCCCGCCATAATCTCTTTAGCCGCGCGCAATGCTTGCTTGCCATTGGCAGAAAAAACGCTCGCCGCCAAGCCGTATTGAGTGTTGTTGGCAACCGTAATGGCTTGCTCGGTTGAGCGTACCGTGATCACCGCTAGCACTGGCCCAAAAACTTCTTCTTGGGCGAGCTTATCATCTGCCTTAACGTCGTCGATGATGGTCGGCTGGACATAACAACCCGCCTCCGTTTTCCCGCCCACCACGACTTTGCCTGAACCTAGATAGCTAGCCACTTTGTCAAAATGCGCTTTGTCGACTAAAGCACCCAACTGGTGGCTCGGATCTAGTGGGTTACCAGTTTTCCATTCACGAGTGCGAGCAATCAGGTGGTTTAGCAGTTCATCTTTAACCTTTTCGTGAACAATCAGCCGTGAACAGGCAGAACAGTTTTCGCCCATGTTCCAGAACGCCCCGTTGACCACATGCTCGGCAACCAAATCAAGGTTTTCAGCGTCTTCAAGCACCACAGCCGGGTTCTTTCCGCCACATTCGAGCACCACTTTTTTCAAATTTGATTCTGCCGAATATTGCAGAAAACGTCGCCCTGTTTCAGTTGAACCGGTGAAAGACAGCACGTCGATATCGCGATGCCGGCCCATCGGCTCGCCAACCGCAGGCCCCATCCCCGTGACCACGTTCAGCACGCCGCGAGGCAGACCGGCTTCGAGCGCAAGCTCCGCGATGCGCAGAGCCGTCATGCTGGTTTGTTCGGCCGGTTT
>CBDTWQ010000462.1:0-2173 GCA_965364115.1 uncultured Gammaproteobacteria bacterium
ATTGATCTCAGCAGTGGAATGCTGGCCGTCGCACGCAGCAATATTGAGCGCAATGATTTGCAGCACATTCACGTGCGCAAAGGCGATATGTATCATTTACCTTTCGAGTCAGCCAGCGTGGACCTAGTGATCGTTCACATGGTGTTGCACTACAACTCAGATCCACTGGAAGCAATTCGCGAAGCCGCTCGTGTGTTGCAACCCAAAGGCCGGATGATCGTGATTGATTTTGCCGCGCATACAGAAGAAAAGTTGCGCGATGAGTTTAATCACCATCGACTTGGTTACTCCGACCAGGAGATCAGGCAGTGCTTTAAATCAGCGGGTCTAAGCATGGTGCAAAAAAATGAACAGCTAGTCGGTAATCCATTAACCGTAAAGTTTTGGCAAGCGCGACAAAAAGGTTCGTTGCAACGGCTCAATTCGGTGGCCGCGTTATGAGTGATTCAAAGGCGCCGGAATTCTCTTACGAATTTTTCCCACCGCGCTCTCCTGCGATGGAACGAAATCTATGGCGCGCGATGGGCCAACTGGAATTCTTTCGCCCGAAATTTTTCTCAATGACCTATGGCGCACTTGGCAGCGGCCAACAGGACAGCATCAACACAGCCATTTCGATGCAAGCTGAATCTCCAATTGAGATAGCAGCGCATTTAACTTGTGCCGATTCAAGCAAATCTGAAGTTTTGAAGGTAGCACAAGGTTATCTCGATGGGGGAATCAGTCAGATAGTCGCCTTGCGCGGTGATGCCGCGGGCGAAACTGAGACGAACAACGCCTACGCCTATCCCTCGGCATGTGAATTAGTCGAGGCTTTAATGAAACTCGGTGATCTTGACATCAGTGTCGCCGCCTACCCTGAGGTTCACCCCCAGGCGAAAGAACCAATCGCAGACTTAAACCATTTAAAGCGCAAACTCGACGCGGGCGCAAACCGAGCGATAACCCAATACTTTTTTGATCCCGAATGTTTCTTAAGATTCCGAGATCAGGCTGCCCGGCTAGGCATCAAAAAACCAATCGTCCCGGGTATCCTACCGATTGTTAACTTCGATAAAGTGAATGCCTTTAGCCAGCGCTGTGGGGCTAAAGTGCCAAGCCACTACCAAGCTATGTTTCAAGCCGTGGACGGCGACTCATCGGCCCAACATCAGCTATCGTTGAAGCTATCGGTCGATTTATGTGAACGCCTTGCGCGTGAAGGCGTCGATCATTTTCACTTTTACACGCTTAATAAGCCCGAGCTGTGTTTCGATATTAGTCTCGCACTCGGCGGGTCTCAGCTGGTGACGCATAAAATTGCCCCCAGTTTGGACGCTTATATTGGGGCATCAAGAACAGGCAAAGGCGATAGGCCCAACCCAGCCCCGCTGGGTGCGACGTAACGAATGATAAATGCCAATTAGCTTTAACTGTGCAAAATTATTATAGGTTGCATGGCTTTGACTGGAACAGAATTAATCCAATCTGATGGTGCTTTGCGTCAAGAATTCGAAGGCTACTCTGTTCCTTCTATGTCGAGTTGCGCCTCAACTTTTCGGAAATAGTCGTCGACCGTTTCGCCGCTGCCAAACAGAACCAGTCCTGGAAATAACTCAGCATTGGTTTTGACGTAGGGTTTGAAATCATCTTCTAGCAGAACATTGACTGACGATATGCCGCCAACGATTGTCAGGCTGATGACAAAACCGATCGCGGTTGCATGCCGGCCGAATGTGGCTAGATACAGGTTGAATTTCATCAACCAGGCTACCAACATCAGCATAACCAACAACATGAACGCCGTGCTTAAGGCCGCGCCATTGCTAGCAAAGTCGATGTAGCTTAGGAACGGTGACAGCACAATTGTGACGATAAGCCAAAGCGTGGTAATGAAAAACTGCTGTCTGAAATGGAACTGCTGACGGGCCAGTTTGCCAACAAAGGCCCACAGGCTGGCCCAGAACAGCAACATGATATTCAACATCAGCGTTTCGGCAACTAGGGCCTGCCCTTTCATCTCTTGCGTAGAACCGAGCAGAAAATCGACGCCAAAATACAAAATATTACAGATAAACCAAGCGCCTAGCGGCACCATCAAACCGATTGAGTCATGGTGTAGCCAGCTGGAAAGGATCAGCTTTCGAGTCGGTGCGACCTCGTGATTCGGCGAAAAAACCCGAATCTCAGTCCG
>CBDTWQ010000463.1:0-2143 GCA_965364115.1 uncultured Gammaproteobacteria bacterium
GTTCGGCTCACCGGCTTGAACAATCGGTAAAGCATGACGGTTAACGCCACTTCTAAGATCAATACGAATATGTCGGCAATAATGCCGAGCCGGAAAAGCCCCAGGTTATTTATAATATTCTGCGCGGTAGCCGATGCATCTCCGGGCGCCAAGATAACCGAGGGGACGTAACCGATACTAAAGCCCCCCGATA
Organism: uncultured Gammaproteobacteria bacterium; assembly: GCA_965364115.1. Taxonomy (GTDB): domain Bacteria; phylum Pseudomonadota; class Gammaproteobacteria. Next base: position 194 of record CBDTWQ010000463.1, read on the forward strand.
TCGCAATTAGTAGATAGAAAAGCCCGGCGAATCTTGCATAGGTCATAAGTGTGTAGCGCGGGTTGGTCTCGGAGTTGCCGTCGACCTCCGTGGGGCTAGTTTCAATATTTTCATTGGTTCCCAGCATGTTTCGTCTCCTGTTTTGCTAGATCAGCGTATGCCACCAATGGACTTACGCTGTAAGTTTGACTTACAGCGTAAGTTAAACTTATACTCTAGGCTTGTCAATGAGAAATCTATTCACAGATGTCAGGCGCTTCTAAACCCGGTTCGACCACTCGACGTGCACTGACCCGAAACCGAATCTTGCGCTCAGGCATCCGTCTGGCTGACAAATCGAACATAGAGTCCTTGTCTATGCGCAAGCTCGCCCAGGCGCTTAACGTCGAAGCGATGTCGTTGTACAACCATGTGGCCAACAAGGAAGACCTGCTCAATGGGATTGTTGATATCGTGATCGGTGAAGTCGATGTACCCAAAACTAGTGACGACTGGCGTCAAGCCATGCGGCAACGGGCAAATTCGGCCCACAAGGTATTGTTGCGACACCCATGGGCATCAATGCTGATTGTGTCGCGGATCAACGTTGGGCCAAAGATGCTGCGCTATGTTGACGCCACACTAGGCTGTCTTCGCGAAGCCGGATTCACCTACGAGATGGCAGATCACGCTTGGAATGCGATGGATAGTCATATCTACGGGTTCACCCTGCAGGAACACAATTTCCCGATTGACTCATCAGAGTACGCTGACGTAGCGGAGGACTATTTAGCGATGGTTCCGGCAAAGCAATATCCACACTTGAATGCACTCTCGCTCCAGGTTATCGACGGCAGTTATAACGGCGTGCATGACTTTGAATTCGGGATTAATTTGATTCTAGATGGATTAGAGACACTCCGTGTTAAAGGCTGACGGTCTCTGAATTTGACAGGCTGGTTTTGCCTCCCGAAGTAATGGTGACTAATTCGAAGAGCTAGAAGTTTCTTGATCCACAGACGCCTCGGTTAGACAGCATGAAACCATTCATCACGGTAGGTTCTTCACTTCCTTGCAACCTCAATAAACAGCAATTCAATCCAGCAGTATTATGTTTTAAAAAGAAACCCCGCACTCAATGCGAGGTTTCTGGTTATGTTGGTGTGGAATCTTCGATCTTAAGATGCTTGGCTTGATCGACAGTTAAGATCTAAAGGAGTGAAATTGAGATCATAACTGTTCACACACAAAATGGGCCCCATGGAATTTATGGGTCCCATGGGGAGCATGGAATTCTTGACTTCGGAGTTGGACATTCGGATTTGAGTGTCACCACCTGGCGAAGTGAAAAGAAATCCAATCACTGCATTTCTAAAAGTTATATGGTTTCTGGAAGCGTCACCACCAATAACTTGTATCGAGCCAGAACCAAATGTTGAGTTGGAAATGACCACACTTAATGTCCCACCTGGTATGCTGGAAGTGCCCCCTTGCGCTTTAACCGCTATTGGTTGGGTGTCTTCTGCGTTGATATTGTTCGCCATCAGTTGGTTGCCAGCACCGTTAATGTCGAAGGCAGAGCGCGACCCGATCATCGTAACATCGTTCAAATTAGCGGCGATATAATCACCGACCATTGCGAAGCCTAGACCGCGGGGGTTGTCATTTGCATCGGTGCGGCCACTGTTGTCAATGACCAGATTGCGACCCACGAAGCGACCTTGTGGCATAATATTAATTGCGCCGCTAGACTCATCATCGCTGACCCCATTGTGTACTAAGGTCATTGATTCTAATGATGTTTCTTTGCCCGCGCTGATTACGCTGAGCTCAGCAGCACTGCCGATGACGGTGGTTAAATTGGTGCCAGCACCTCTGATACCAACATAATCAGGGAGGTTTAGAACTGTCTTGCCAATATCAAATTCGCCTGGATCGAGGAGGACCAAATAACGATTTGAAGCGTCGGAA
>CBDTWQ010000464.1:0-2139 GCA_965364115.1 uncultured Gammaproteobacteria bacterium
GATAATCGTCAAATAGTTGACAAAAATTGAAATTGTTTACTACATTTAAGTAAGAAGTTCTAACTTAAGGTTTTTGACGCCCGATTTTTGACACCCGAGTTCTTATGCAAAGTCTACATCCTTTATTGTGTTGTATCCCAGCTACCCTAGCAGGTCTAATTTCCTCTTCACCTCTGCAAGCCGCATCACATCCTTATGAATTTCATGCGGATTCGAAAATGCAAGATCGTGGAGGTGAGCTAATCGAAAAAGCCTATGGCTACATGAACTTAGTGACCGACCCAATTGGCGGAGGGGTTATCAACGTGATGTTCTCTAATGCCAGTCAGTTCAATAAAGCTAGGTTCAATGCCCAAGTAAAGTTCCTCAACACAGCAGGCGCAACCATCCGAGAAGAACAGTTTTCCTGCTTGATGAAGTCTGCCCGTGCAAAAGAAGCGTTTGAATGCAAGGTTAGCAAACCGCTAAAACTATCCACCTTTGAATCAATTAAGGTCGATTTTTTCCTTTCCCACCCTAAGTAATAGACTGCTACTCGAAGCGACAGTTCGGTTTCTGGCTAATGTGTGCCTAGCCGTTAAATCTCCGTTCTATGAGTTTTGGCCAATCTAACAATTAACCCCGAATTCTCCCCAACTCTAGTTGAACTGCTAGTAAATGGTCATCCGGCGACGCGAAAAATCCACCAGTAACGCATGTAAACCACATCGTGTTATGGTCCCGCAAAGGCGCAACCGTAAGGCGGCTCTCCCTATAAAAGCTGACTTATAGGGAAATTTGTCGACGCCAAAATCTGTTATGTATTGAGGGGGTACCATTGGCTATGACTATTTGGCAAGACGCGATCAATCAGGTGGGGGCTTTACCGAATTATTTATATATCGATGGCCAGCGTGTGAAGGATGACACTTTGGCCAGCATTGAATCGGTTGATCCAGGTTCGGGGAACCTCATCGGTGCGGTGCCAGCCGGTAACAAGCAAAGCATTGATGATGCGGTTGCCGCCGCCAAGCGCGCTTTGCACGGCCCCTGGGGTGATATGCATCCGCGTGATCGAGGCCGCTTGTTGTGGCAGATAGGCGACGCGATTCAAGCTCAAAAAGAGCGATTGGCGTTGATCGAAACTTTGGATAGCGGCAAACCACTTAGAGATGCCGAAGGCGGCGTTGATCGTACCGCGGACTATTTCCGCTATTACGCTGGAATGGTTGATAAGCTCGAGGGCACCAGCATTCCTCTAGGTAAAGACAAGGTTTGCTACACCGAGCATGTGCCAGTCGGCGTCACCGGCCACATCGTGCCGTGGAATGTGCCGATCAATGTTGTTGCTCGCGGTATTGCCCCCGCGCTGGCCTGCGGTAACACGGCTGTTTTGAAGCCGGCAGAAGATACGCCGATGACCGCGCTGTTGCTGGTTGAAATTATGGAGCTGACAGGTTTGCCGCCTGGCGTGGTTAACGTGGTCACGGGCTATGGCAATGTTGCGGGTCAAGCCCTAGCAGAGCACCCCGATGTGCGCCACATTACCTTCACTGGTTCGGTGCCCACTGGCAAATCGGTGATGATGGCAGCGGCACAACATGTTGCTTCGGTGACGCTAGAATTGGGCGGAAAATCGCCGCATGTGATTCTCGCCGACGCTGATCTTGAGCGAGCGATTCCTGACGCGCTTAAAGGTGTTTTCTTTAATAGTGGTCAGATCTGTTCGGCCGGCACACGCTTGCTAGTCGATGCAAAAATCTGTGATGAATTGGTCGATAAGTTAGTGCTTGCTAGCGAGCGAATGAAGCTGGGGCATGGTCTCGAAAACCCTGACCTCGGTCCGCTGGTGTCAGCAAGACAGCTAGCAACCGTCCAAGGCTTCACCGAACGCGCTACCAAGCGGGGCATTCAGTTTGCCACTGGCGGCAAACCGGTGACGGTGGCTAATTGCGAGCAAGGCTATTTCTTCGCGCCGACAATCGCGGTCAATGTGCCATTAGATGATGAACTCGCCACCGATGAAGTTTTTGGCCCGGTTTTGAGTGTCATTCCAATCGATGGAGTTGATCAAGCAATCGAAATTGGCAATGCCACTGATTTTGGCCTTGCGGCCGGAATTCATACCCGTGATATCAGTGCAGCCTTGCGCTATTCGCG
>CBDTWQ010000465.1:0-2137 GCA_965364115.1 uncultured Gammaproteobacteria bacterium
ACCTTTGAAGGTGGGTATAATGCGGGCGCTAATTTATCACCAGATGGCAGTTTAGTTGCGCTGGTGCATGGGGATCGTGGCAATTATCGTATCGCTCTGTTAGAACAAGAGACTCGGACTTTAACCGTGTTAACTGACAGCAATCTCGATGAATCACCCTCGTTCTCGCCGAATGGCAAGATGGTGCTGTACGCTTCGGCAGGCGGCATACTCTACGCGGTTTCGATTGATGGGCGTGCGAAACATAAATTATCTGACCAGGCGGGCGCAATTCGTGAACCCGACTGGGGACCCTTTAACAGCAAATAAATCGCTAGTAATGAGCGAATTAACAGGAGCAGTTTCGATGAGACGAGTTTTCAAAATGATTAAGCCGTGGATCTATGCATCTGCTTTGGTCACTATACTGGGTGCATGTGCGAGTTCAAACGAGCAGATTTTTGACGATGCGGTGGTGACTACCGAACTATCGACCGGACTGGGCTCGCAAGCCCTCGATGGCGCTGACGCGAGTGGCGTAGAGGGTGCCGATGCCTCCGCAATAGCGGACGAGGGACCACTCAGTGCGACCGAAATGCTGGAGCAATCTGAAGGTGACTTATCTAATCGCACGGTTTATTTCGAATTTGACAGCGCCAAGCTGACGGATGAATCTCTTTCAATGCTGGAGCAACATGGTGCTTTCGTCGCAGCCAATCGGCAAGTGACGATTCGTCTTGAAGGTCACACTGATGAGCGCGGAAGTCGCGAATATAATGTTGCCTTGGGTGATCGGCGTGCTCAGTCGGTACGGCGTGTGCTGCTATTTCAAGGTGCCTCGGTCGATCAGATTGACACCGTTAGCTATGGCGAAGAGCAACCCGCATTGTCTGGTCATAATGAAGACGCCTGGGCCCGCAATCGGCGCGTAGAACTTTTATATTCGGTGAACTAATATGCAAGATCAAAGTGGTATCCGTGTGTCTAAATGGCTGACTCTAGTTTCTTCTATTGCGTTAGTGTCGACGGTGCATGCTCAAACTGCCCTGACACCGCAACAATTAACGCTGCAACTCGAAAGTTTGACCGAGACTAACGCCAAAATTCAAGAGGTCATGGTTGGGATGCGCGAGCAGATCAACGGGCTAGGGGGCGGTTCAATCAGTCAAGGTCGCCCAGTTGAGAATCGAGCGGTGTTGGATATGATTCAACAAGTCGATGTGCTGGCGGATGAAGTCAGTCAATTGAATGGCGTGCTCGAACAGCATGGCTTTGATTTGGACCAGATTAAAAGACGACAGCGCGAACTTTATCTTGATATCGATCGACGCTTGCGCGACATCGAAAGCCGTGGCATTGCTCAGGCTCCGACTCAGGCGATTGATTTGTCGCAAATTGGAGCGCCCACGGTTGAGCAGCCATTGACCGTGGTCACGCAGCCGCCAACTACACCCAAACCGGTTGGTTCTGTGAGTGGTTTGAACAGTCAGACAACCACGGCCATAACGCCTAGTTCAAATGTTGTGTCGCCAACCCGAGGCGAAGAGCAAGCGGCTTACCAGCAAGCTTTCGACACCTTGAAAGAAGGCCGATATAAGAAAGCAAAGACACAATTAAGTACTTTTCTGAGCAATTTTCCAGACAGTAGATTTGCGGGTAATGCACAATATTGGCTCGGTGAAGCACATTACGTGACGCGTAATTTCGATCAGGGAATTACTGAGTTCGAAAAAGTATTACAGCTATACCCGTCGAGCAATAAAGTGCCTGACGCAATGCTGAAGCTTGGCTACACCTATTACGAGCTGAAAAAATTTCCAGAAGCAAAAGGAACCTTGAATTTGTTACGCGAAAAATTTCCTAAGTTAACCGCTTCGCGGCTGGCAGCAAAACGGCTCGAACGGATTCGTAAGGAAGGCAATTAGGTTTAAATCCGCTGGCTTAAACCAGTGAGGTCAGTGGGTGAACGGACTTAAGGATTAAATAGGTTCACCTGCGGCTTCATTACTGCTTGAAAACATTCATCAGATCCGTATTATTCTTGATCTCATTTCTGGGGGCCGTTAGCTCAGTTGGTAGAGCATCTGACTTTTAATCAGGATGTCGAGCGTTCGAATCGCTCACGGCCCACATCTTTTTCAATAGAACCAATCGCTTG
>CBDTWQ010000466.1:0-2136 GCA_965364115.1 uncultured Gammaproteobacteria bacterium
GCTAGAACCGAATAAGCTAGAACCGAATATAGGAGTTTAGAATGCGAATTGTAGTCCATGGACAACAGGCCTTTGGCTGTGCTGTTTTAGAGCGGTTGCTGGAACGAAACGAAGATATAGTTGCAGTCTGCACAGCGCCCGATAAAGAAGGTAAACCGCTTGATCCGTTAAAAGCGCTTGCGCTCGAAAAGGGCATTCCCGTGCATCAACCGGCTTCCTGGAAAACCCCGGAGGCATTGACTCTGATGCAGTCTTTCGATGCCGATGTTTGTATCATGGCTTACGTTCTATTATTTGTTCCACAGCCAGTGCTCGATGCACCAAAGCAAGGCTCGTTTCAATATCACCCTTCGTTATTACCGATGCATCGTGGGCCATCATCAATTAATTGGCCAATTGCGATGGGTTCTACACAAACCGGTTTGACTATTTTCTGGCCGAATGAAGGTCTCGATGAAGGGCCGGTTCTGTTGCAGAAAACCTGCGATATCGGGCCCGACGAAACATTGGGCGACATCTATTTTAAAAAGTTATACCCAATGGGTGTTGATGCCATGATCGAGTCCTTAGACTTGGTGAAAGCGGGTAATGCGCCTCGGGAAAAACAAAATCTTGATGACGGCAGTTATGAATCCTGGTTTGGAAAAGCCCAGGTTGAAATTGACTGGAGTCAGCCCTCGGCTCAAATTTATAATACGATTCGTGCGGCTAATCCACAGCCTGGCGCTTGGACAACAAATCATGGTGTCACAGTGCAATTTTTTGATAGTCAATGGGTTGACTCGGCAGTGGGTGATCCAGGGACCGTATTAAAATCGGATGATGCCGGGCTTGTTATCGCAACAGGTGATGATGGCGGAATTCTAGTTTCTAGAGTTCGACCGGCGGGTTCAGGGAAAGTTAGTGCCTCTGAATATGCGTCTTCTTGTCAGTTAGGTGTCGGCGCAGTTCTCGGTTCATAGAGCCAACACATGGAGCCAACCACTTTATTGTCTTGATAATTAGCGGCTACCAAATGATATAGTGGCCTGAGGTGGCGGTTTGAGGTGGGGCGGTCTGAAGTGGCAGCCGTTTAAAAGCGGGATCACTTGCGGTGCCGGGTAAACTCGGTATTACTTAAAATCGATTAATACGTTGGCCGATAGGCCAGCGAAGTTTGGAGTTTTTGATGAAGGTATGTGTTGTTGGCGCGGGTGCAATCGGCGGCTATATGGGTGTTCAAATCGCTGAGCAAGGGCATGACGTCTCGTTAATTGCTCGAGGTCCTCATTTAGCTGCGATTAAGGAAAACGGCCTGACATTGCGTAAAGATGGCCAGGAAACTAACGTCCGTAATGTATTTGCAACGAGTGATATGACCGAATGCGGTCCGCAGGATATTGTATTACTCGCATTAAAAGCCCATCAAATCGTCCCTGTAATGGATGATCTCAAAACCCTGTTTGGCCCAGATACCGTGATGGTAGCATTGCAAAATGGCATTCCCTGGTGGTACTTCCAGGGGAACGGCGGCGAATATGAAAATCGTATTGTAGAAACAGTTGATCCGGGTGGGTCCTTAGCAGAAGGCATCGATCCAAAACGAATCATTGGTTGTATTGCCTATCCCGCCGCCTCTATATCGGAGCCGGGTGTTATACAACACGTTGAAGGTGATAAATTTCCGGTTGGAGAACTAGATGGCAGTGAATCTGAACGCTTACAAATGGTATCTAGTTTGTTTGAAGAGTGCGGTTTTAAGTCTCGAATTTTAACCGACATTCGGTCCGAGATCTGGTTGAAACTATGGGGTAATCTAACTTTTAATCCGATTAGTTCTTTAACCCACTCTACGCTGGTTGATATATGCCAGGATCCTTTGACGCGAGAACTCGCGACGACAATGATGACAGAAGCGCAGAAGATTGCCGAAAAATTGGGCGCTTCATTTCGAGTCACCATCGAAAGACGTATTAACGGCGCCGAAAGTGTTGGCAAACATAAGACCTCGATGTTACAGGATGTCGAAGCAGGCAAGCCGTTGGAGATTGATGGCATGTTGGGCGTTGTTATCGAATTGGGTGAAATGACCGGTGTTGAGACCCCTTCGTTAAAAGCTTTATATGCCTGCGTCAGTCTTTTGAATAAAAAAATCCA
>CBDTWQ010000467.1:0-2132 GCA_965364115.1 uncultured Gammaproteobacteria bacterium
GCTTGTCCGGTTTGCACCGCCCGCTTGATTTCATTCCCTTTGAACAACGAGCCACCACCATGAACCGTTATCGTCAACTCACCAGCGGTGCAGATCTTAACTGCCTCGGCAAACATTTTGCCGTTGATAGTGTGGTAGTTGCCGTCGTTATAGGCCATTGGCATGTCCCATTTATCAGCGGCCAAGGTGGGCGTGCTGCAGAGTAAAGTAACGGTTGTCGTCGCTATCACGCGTTTTAAAAAATTCATATCCATCCTCCAGTTATTAGAATAAAAATCCGTCTGATCTAGTTTCCAAATCGAGTCAGTTGGGTTGCCTCAGCGGGCTCAATCCGACCCACTCTAACGTTTCATTAGTATCACAGTTATCTCATCGAGTAAATCGGCCCAAATCGCAGGCGCTGATGTCACGATCGGGTTGTTTCCCGATGATTAAATCAGACACTAACCGACCTGAAACAGCACCCGCAGTCAAACCAACATGATGGTGACCAAAAGCCGCATAAACACCTTTAATCTGTTTGACCGGACCAATAAATGGCACTGAATCTATCGGTGCGGGTCGATGACCTAACCATTCGGTGGTGCTTTCAAATTCCAGATCTGGATAAGCACGCGCGATATGCTCGCGCAGCATTGCCAAGGGTTTTCGACTGGGCCCCAATTTGGTACCCCCAAACTCGACGATACCTGCACAGCGGATCCGCTGGTGCATTGGCGAGACCACAAATTTTCCGGCCGCCAGCATCATCGGTGAACGCGGCATCGCTGAGGGGTTGTGCAAATCGATATGATATCCACGCTCGCTTTCGAGCGGCACTTTGAAACCGATTTGCTGCATTATTTTCCCTGACCACACCCCTGCGGTTACTACCACTTGATCGACTTCTAGATCACCGTCGATGGTGGCGATAGCGCGAACCTTGCCATTTTCTGTGCGCAATTGCTCCGCCTCTAGAATCGCCATAGTGCCACCCTGCGCAACAAAATGATCCGCCAAATCTTTTACATAATCACCCGGGCTGCCAACCTGCGCGTGATCTTTGAAGCGAATCGCAAATTTTCCAGCACTCGCAAACCCAGCATCATAGGCCTCCAGTTCGGCTTTGTTCATCTCTTCCCAGCTCATTCCAGCTTCCTGACGCAACCCCCAGCCAAAACGGTCATTTAGAAAATTCTGCCGCTCGGGATAAACAAACAGATAATCAGAATCCGTCAACCAACGAGCGGCCGGTGTTCCATCCGATAGCGCGTGGTGCTGTTCGACCGCGTCGGTGAGCAAAATGTGCAAAATTTGCGATACTCGCCGAGCATCTTGAGGCGTGGCACGGCGCAAGTAACCGATTAGCCAAGGCAGCAATTTAGGCAAATAAGACCAGCGCATAAACAATGGGCTTCGCGGATTGAGCAACATTTTCGGCGCATTGCCGATCAGTCCGGGCGAGTTAACCGGCACGATGCCGCTTGGAACCACGACCCCACCGTTACCAAAGGAGGCTCCTCCGGCGGCCCCCAAGCGATCGATAAGGGTGACTGCCAGACCTTGGCGCTGCAACCAAATAGCAGCAGCGACGCCGGTAATACCAGCGCCAATGATCCCAATCATGCGACCCACTCGCTAACCGGGGCATTGGCATCATGTAATTCCTGCGACAAAATATCGACTAACACCGGACCATCATGGGCGATCGCGGTTTGCAATGTGGCGTCTAGTTGATCTGGGTCGGAAACGGTGAAGGGTCGAATACCATAAGCAGCGGCCACTGCCGCATGATCGGTTCGACTGAACTCCACATTATGATAATGCCCTTTAAAGCTGGCATGCTGCCCCGCTTTAATCCAACCAAACACGGCGTTCGAAAACACCAGCATTTTGATCGGCAAGTTGAGACGAACCACGGTTTCCAATTCACCGACACAGAATGCAAATGAACCGTCGCCCATGACCGAGAGCACGGGTGTATCGGGCTCGGCTATCTGCGCGCCCATCGCTGCCGCCAACGAATAGCCGAGCGCACCATGGGCTCGGTTGGTAATGAAGCGCCGACCCGAAAGCGGCCAACGATAATAAGCTGAAAAATAGGGGCAAGGTGTTCCGGGGTCGGCACAGATGATGGTTTCGGCCGCCAGCAC
>CBDTWQ010000468.1:0-2132 GCA_965364115.1 uncultured Gammaproteobacteria bacterium
TCCAGTATGACGGCCGCAGCGACCACTGTCCCAGCCAATGGCCCACGCCCTGCTTCGTCGACACCGGCGACAAGCTGTGCAATTGAAATTTCATCCATATATAATGCGTCGATTCAAAATTACCCTAACCTTAATATGTCTCAACAACTCAAAGTTGCTGTAATTGGTGTCGGTCACCTCGGCAAATGGCATGCTGATAAATATGCTGCGTCTGCCGACTGTGAACTGGTTGCCGTGGTTGATACCAATTTAGAAATTGCTCGCCAAGTCGCTGATAAGCACGGGGCGAAAGCCTTTGATCAATATCGTGATGTTTTCCCGCTGGTCGACGCGATCAGTTTAGTGGTGCCAACCAAGGGCCATTATAAAATCGCGCGCGAATTTCTGAAAGCAGGAATTCACTGTTTAATCGAAAAGCCGATCACTGAGACGGTGGAACAGGCGAATGAACTCATTCTACTGGCCAAAGAAAAAAGTTTGGTGCTGCAGGTGGGGCACATCGAACGATTCAATCCGGTCTTGAGCGACATCATCGGCCGTTTGCGGAGCCCTCAATTCATTGAATCAACCCGTTTAGCGCCTTTCACCTTGCGTGCCACCGATGTGAGCGTGGTGTTGGACTTAATGATTCACGACATCGATATCATATTATCCTTAATCGACAGCCCGATTCAACGGATCTCGGCGAGCGGAATTTCGGTGCTATCTGATAGCGTCGACATCGCCAACGCACGCTTGGAATTTGAAAATGGTTGCGTCGCCAATGTGACCGCGAGCCGCATTAGTCGCAAACGAGAGCGTCGATTGCGAGTATTTCAAAAAGAAACCTACTTTTCCGCCGACCTGCAAGACAAAGTTCTAGCGATCAATCGCAAAGGCCAAACCAATAATGCGGAAGGTTTCAAAGACATCGACCATGAGACGATCCAATTTGACGACAATGACGCCCTCAACTTAGAGGTGATCGACTTCATCGAAGCCTGCCGATCAGGCGGACGACCGAGAGTGACCGGGGAAGATGGTCGACGGGCACTCGAAACCGCGATCGAAATTCTTGATCAAATGGGCGCTGAGAATTTGAGTGCTGAGAAAATGAACCAAGAAATCATCAACGACAAGCAAACGGAGACATCAACATTATGATTCCAATGGTGGATTTGAAGGGCCAATACCTTCAACTCAAAGAAGAGATTGATCGTAAATTAATACAGGCGCTTGGTGAAAGCCGATTTATTCTCGGACCCAACGTACAGCAATTCGAGCAAGAAGCCGCCGACCTGCTAGGCGCAAAGCATGCGATCAGTTGCGCTAACGGCACCGATGCTTTGCATCTTGCATTGCGCGCAGCCGGCATCGGCCCGGGTGACGAAGTAATTACCACCGCGTTCACCTTCATCGCGACTGCTGAAGCGATCCGCTATCTCGGCGCACAGCCGGTTTTTGTCGATATTCAAGCGCACAGCTTTAACATCGACCCCGAACAAGTCAAAGCAGCCATAACCGATCGAACCAAAGCGATTGTGCCAGTGCATTTATTTGGCCAGCCGGCTGATATGGATGAGATCAAGACTTTGGCGGATCAGCATAAACTGCTAATCGTTGAAGATTGCGCGCAATCGTTTGGCGCTGAATACCGCGGTTCGACCACTGGCACCATGGGTGCGAGTGCCGCATTCAGCTTTTTCCCAAGTAAAAACTTAGGTTGTTATGGCGATGGTGGCATGGTGACAACGATGGATGATTCGATTGCAGCGCAACTCAAAATGCTGCGTAATCACGGCAGCAGCAAGCAGTATTACCACGACATCATTGGCTACAATAGCCGTTTAGACGAGCTTCAGGCGGTCGTCTTGCGAATCAAACTTAAGCATATCGAAGAATACAATCGAAAACGGCTTAAAGTAGCGGAGGCTTATAACGAACGGTTGCGACAGAGCAACTTTGAAACGCCAACCATTCCGCAAGACCGCAGTCATGTGTTCCACCAGTATACCTTGCTGGCTGATGATCGAGACGCCATTCGGGAATCTTTATTAGCTAGCGATGTCGCCTGCGCGGTCTACTATCCGGTTCCGTTACACCAACAGAAAGCCTTCGCCGATACCAACCCATCGAGCCCTGCCGTGAGTCTT
>CBDTWQ010000469.1:0-2117 GCA_965364115.1 uncultured Gammaproteobacteria bacterium
GAAATTTTTGTTACCGAAGGAATCGATGCGGTTCGAATCACTCGGTTAGCCGAGGATTTAAAAGTTACACGAGGCAGTTTCTATTGGCATTTTGCCAATCGTGATGACTTGATCGAGGCATTGCTAAATTTTTGGAAAGGCAAGAATTCGGCTGCCATCATCGCCTCGGTCAAGGCTTCCAGTTCACTAGAGGATGGCATTTTTGGTTTCTTTGAAATCTGCATTGATGACAGTCAATTTGATCCCAGACTCGATCTAGCGATTCGTGAATGGTCGCGACGATCGACTAAGGTTCGTCAGCAAATCGATATTGAAGACGCCGCTAGGATTGAGGTGTTACAGCAGTTTTTCCATCGCTTCAACTTTCAAATGACCGAGGCATTGATTCGCGCGCGAGTGATGTATTACAGCCAAATCGGTTTCTACGCTCTCGATGTGAACGAGTCTTTATCTTTGCGCCTTAGCTACACCGAAGCCTATTTCAAATGCTTTACTGGGCTAAAGCCCAAGCAGATCGCACTAGATCGATTTCGCAAGCAAATGCTGGAAACCTATGGAGCGCAAACATCATGAGCAGGCGCGGTGGCGGTGGCAGACGCGGGCGCAGCGGGCGACATCATGGGGTAGTCGATAGCTCGCACCAACGTCCTGTTAACTATCGCAACTTAAAAAACACTCTGATTCGTCAACCCGCGTTTAGCGATGACCGGGTCGAAGCGATACACGACACTGCGCTGCGGGTTGTCGAAGAATTGGGGATCAAAGTTTTGAACCCCGAGGCGCGTGATCTCTATCAGCAAGCGGGTGCCGAAGTTGACGCTAACGCCCATCTGGTCAGAATGGACCGCAGCTTAATTGCAAAAGCGCTCGAGACGGCGCCGAGCGAGTTCGTCTTGCACGGTCGTTCACCGACCTACGACGTCACCCTCGGCGGCGACAATATCGCCTTCGTTCCGGTCGGCGGCGCACCGCATATCGCCGATCTTGATCGCGGCAAGCGTGCGGGTTCGATTGAAGATACGCGCAACATCATTCGCCTTTGTGAACATTTCGACGTGATGCATCTGCAATCACCCAACGTCGAACCGCAAGATGTGCCGGTGAACCTGCGCCATTACAGCACCACCGAAGCTCAAGTCACGCTGAGCCAAAAACCATTTTTTGTCTATTCACGCGGGCAAGCGCAAGTCGCCGACGCCTTTGCAATGACTCGTATTGCCTACGGCTTAAGCCAAGCCGAGTTCGAAGCCAAAGCCTGTTGCTACACCGTGATCAATACCAATTCGCCTCGACAACTCGACGTTCCGATGTGCCAGGGAATTATCGATTTTGCGCGCGCAGGCCAAGTTTCAGTGATCACCCCATTCACCTTAGCCGGTGCTATGGCGCCCGTGACTATGCCAGGTGCACTGGTGCTTCAACATGCCGAGGCGCTGGCTGGCATCTTGCTGTCACAGATCGCTAGACCCGGAGCACCCGTGGTGTATGGCTCCTTCACTTCAAATGTCGACATGAAGTCTGGCTCGCCGGCATTTGGCACCCCTGAGTTTGTGCAAGCTGCCTTTGGTGCGGGTCAACTCGCGCGCCACGTCCAATTGCCGTGGAGAGGCTCTGCGGCGACCGCGTCGAACGCACCGGATGAGCAATCCGTTTACGAATTTCTAATGTCTGCTTGGGGCAGCGTGCTCGGCGGGGTCAACATGATGATTCATGCGGCGGGATGGCTAGAGGGTGGACTGACCGGTTCGATGGAAAAATTCATCCTCGACGTCGAGATGCTGCAGACCTTTGCCGAAATATTCGACCCGCTTAACAGCAATGACGCCGAGCTGGCATTTGAGGCCATTGCCAATGTCGAACCGGGCAGTCATTTCTTCGGTTGTGATCACACTATGGAACGCTACCAAACTGCTTTCTACGAACCATTGGTGTCGGATTGGAGTAACTTTGGCCAATGGACTGAAAACGGTTCCAAAACCGCAACTCAACGCGCCAACGGCATCTGGAAGAAGATTCTGCAGGATTTCGAAGCACCCGAACTAGAGATTAGTCGACGGAAAGCGCTAGAGGCCTTCATCGCAAAACGCACCGCAGAGGGCGGCGCGGCTGTGGTCTAG
>CBDTWQ010000470.1:0-2115 GCA_965364115.1 uncultured Gammaproteobacteria bacterium
TCGGGCGCTACCGCGCCACCTTGCCTGGCCGGCGCAGTAGCGCAGGCTTGGGCCGAGTGTCTCGGTGGTTTGGTTTACGTCAATGCCATCAAAGCAGGCGCGCCGGCGATTCTGGGCACCTGGCCATTTGTCTCAGACCTTCGCACTGGCGCGATGAGCGGCGGTTCGCCAGAACAGGCTTTATTGTCGGCGGCTTGTGCACAAATTGGTAACGTTTACGGCTTGCCCACCGGCACTGCTTGCGGCATGAGCGATTCCAAATTCCCTGATTTTCAGGGAGGCGCTGAACGCGCTTACACTTTGGCAAGTGCCGCCAGCGCCGGTGCCAACATCGTCTACGAGTCGGCAGGCATGTACGCCAGCCTGCTGAGCGTCTGCCCAGAATCATTGGTAATCGATAACGACGTGCTTGGCGCTGCATTAAGGATTACCCGCGGAATAGAAGTCAACGAAGACACTCTGGGTTTTGAAGTTTTGAAAGATGTCTGTCTCGGTAACAAAGGCCATTACCTCGGCTCGGGGCAAACTTTAAGTGTGATGCAAACCGAATATATATATCCAGAATTCGGCGATCGCCTCAGCCCCAACCAATGGGTTGAACAAGGCAAACCGGTGCTGCTCGACAAAGCGGTCGCGCGCAAAAAAGAAATATTGGCGACCCATTTCCCCAAACATATCAGCGACGAAATCGATCATCAAATTCGTGCTGAATTTAAAATCCATTTGCCGCGTGAGGTCTATGGCCGCAGCGCAAAAGTCGAATGAAGGAAACAACATGAAAAGCCATGCCAGAGTCGTCATCATCGGCGGCGGTTCGCTCGGGGTAAACCTGTTATATCACCTGACCGAAGAGGGTTGGACTGATGTCGTTCTGGTTGAAAAAGGCGAGCTTACCAGCGGCTCCACTTGGCACGCCGCGGGGCTTTGCTCAAACTTCATTGGCAATCACACGGTTGCTCAAATCCACAACTATACGATCAAACTCTATAACGAAATTTTGCCTGAGAAAACCGGCGAGCCGTCGGTCTTCCATCAATCTGGCAGCCTCCGCCAAGGCTTTACTAAAATAGAAGAAGAATGGTTTAAGACGCTGGAGAGTCGTGCCCGCAACATCGGTTTTGAGTTCAATCTAATCAGCCAAGATGAAGCCAAGAAGTTAAACCCGTTGATGAACTTCGACAGGGCCCGCGTGATCGCAAGCACCCCCGAGGATGGCCACGTTGACCCAACCTCGGTGGTCATGCCGCTGTCCAAACTGGCGCGCAAACAAGGCGCCGAGATTTATCGCAATAATCGAGTCTTGGCAATTAACCCACAGCGTAACGGCGAATGGGAAGTGGTTACCGAACAGGGCAGCATTGCCGCCGAGCACGTGGTTAATGCCGCTGGCTGCTTCGCGCGGGAGGTCGGAGCGATGGTTGGCGCCAATGTGCCTTTAACCAATCTGGAACATCAGTATTTGGTCACCGAAACCCACCCCGATATTGCTGCGCTTGGTTGGGAACTGCCGGTTTGCCGAGACTCTTACAGTGCTTCCTACATTCGCCAAGAAGGCCAAGGTTTTCTGGTTGGGCCTTACGAAATGTGGGGCTCGCGCCCTTGGGCGCTTGATGGCATGGACTGGAACTTCGATCGGGAACTGTTTGAGCCAAATCTTGAAGTCTTGATGCCATTTTTAGAACGCTGTTTCGAGCTAACCCCAAAGTTCGAGGAAGTCGGGATTAAATCAGTAGTCAATGGCCCAATTACACACACCCCTGACGATAACATTCTGGCTGGCCCTGTCGCCGGTCTGAACAATTTCTGGAATCTTTGTGGCGCGAGCATCGGCATCGCTCAAGGCGGGGTCGGTAAGTATATGGCCCAATGGATGAAATATGGCCAAACCGAAATCAATATGGCACCTCTCGACACGCGTCGTTTTGGCGACTGGGCAGATAAAAAGTATTGCACGATCAAGGCAATCGAATCTTATGAAGCAATGTATGCGGTCGGTGCACCAAATGACAACCGGCCCCATGGTCGCCCCCTTCGCACCAGCCCACTCTACGCACGTTTATTGGAGCACGGTGCGGTGCACGGAGTAGTTCAAGGCTACGAAAAGGCGCTCTGGTT
>CBDTWQ010000471.1:0-2110 GCA_965364115.1 uncultured Gammaproteobacteria bacterium
GTCGGCATGCTGATATGGCAGCAATGGCAAGCAGACTATGGGCCTCAACCCATCCAGTTAGAACGATCAGAGGGACAAACCCTGAACTCAGTTGGCAGCCTAGCTCAAAATGATCTGCCCGAACTTGCGAATCAGACCACAAATGAAGGGTCAAGCCTAGGGTCACCCTCGACTTCTTCTGCAACAACACCATCGCAACTTATTCTGGTTGAAACAGATGTTGTTCAAGTTCAAATAGATACCCGCGGTGGTGTCATACGGTCGCTTAAGTTGAAGCAATATCCGGTTTCCTTGGAGCAGCCAAATGATTGGCTTGAAATAGTCCATAGTGAGGCCGAATCGGTCTATATTGTTCAAAGCGGACTGCTCAGTAAAGACAATGCGGCGCCCACGCATCACAGTGAATATTCGGCTGATAAACTGGAGTATCGTTTAGACGATGGTGCCGAAGAGTTGATCGTGCCACTGCGTTGGCAAGAAAACGGCGTGATGGTGACCAAAGAATATATCTTTCGACGGGGTGACTATCTGATCGATGTCGGTCATCGAGTTAGAAATCAGTCCAGCGAAGACTGGTTCGGAAGTGAATATCGTCAAATTCAACGCTCTCGACCACTAGACGAATCGCGTCTGTTATATACCTACACGGGTTCGGTATATTTCAATCAAGAGATCAAGTATGAAAAGGTCGATTTTGATGACATGGAAGACAATCAGCTCAAGCTGAATTCAAACGGCGGTTGGATTGCAATGATCCATCACTATTTTCTGTCCGCCTGGATTCCGAATCAAGAGTCAGAGAATCTGGTTTATTCGATAGCTGATACTAATCGTAGTCCCGCCACCTACACCATCGGCATGCGTTCACAAAACCAACAAATAACAGCCGGCGCCAGTGGTGACTTTTCTAGTCAATTGTATGTTGGGCCGAAGATTGTTAATCGGCTCGAAGAAATTTCTCCGGGTCTCGAACTGACCGTCGATTACGGTGTATTGACGTTCCTTTCCAAACCGCTTTATTGGTTGTTGGCTAAATATCACAGTTTCGTGGGCAACTGGGGTGTTGCGATCATGCTGCTAACATTCACGATCAAGGCGGCTTTTTACAAGTTGTCAGAGACTAGCTATCGCTCGATGGCAAAAATGCGCAAGGTCAGTCCAAGGCTTAAAACCCTGAAAGAGCGCTATGGCGACGACCGCCAGAAAATGAATCAAGAAATGATGAAGATGTACAAGGAAGAGAAAATCAACCCGATGGGCGGTTGTTTACCGATTTTGGTTCAAATTCCTGTGTTTATTGCGTTGTATTGGGCATTGCTCGAAAGTGTCGATCTGCGACAAGCGCCGTTTTTCTTGTGGATACAAGACCTGTCAGTAAGAGACCCTTATTTCGTCTTGCCGGTCATCATGGGTATTAGCATGGTAATACAACAGCGCCTCAACCCGGCGCCACCTGACCCTATTCAGGCTAAAATCATGCAAGTGTTGCCGCTGATTTTTACTGTTTTCTTCGCCTTCTTCCCCTCTGGGTTAGTACTATATTGGGTAGTCAACAATGTTTTGTCGATCACCCAGCAATGGATTATAACCAAACGAATAGAGGCCGGGGCGAGCAAGTAAGTCTGCCTTCCAAGCCCTTCTATGGCTGTGCCTGATACGATAGTAGCGATTGCCACTCCACCTGGAACCGGTGGGATTGGCATTCTGCGCTTATCGGGTCCATCGTCGCATGCGATTAGTGAGACAATTAGCCGGTCGACTCTTGATTCGGCTCGAATTCAATTTCGCAAGTTCTATGCCAATGACGGTGAAGTTATCGATCACGGCGTGTGCCTATACTTTAAATCACCCCACAGCTTTAGTGGCGAGGATTGTGTTGAACTTCAGGCGCACGGTGGCCCAGTGGTGCTGGACATGTTGCTTGAACGGTTGTGCGAACTCGGTGCTCGCCTCGCGCGCGCTGGCGAATTTTCAGAACGCGCGTTCCTCAACGGTCGACTCGATCTAACACAGGCGGAAGCGATAGCTGATTTGATCAATTCTGGCAGTCGTGCGGCGAGTCGCGCCGCTTTTCGTTCACTCGACGGTCAGTTTTCCAAGCAAATTCACA
>CBDTWQ010000472.1:0-2107 GCA_965364115.1 uncultured Gammaproteobacteria bacterium
AATTAAAAGCTTGTAACAGGCCATTTAATGACGCATTATTAGACCAATTTTAAGTACCAATTAATCCGAATCATTAGAGAACCAGTTCATTGGCAATTTCCGCTGTAAGCAAAATCTCCGAAGCTCGAATAGGCGCGACCACCAGCAGCGTGGCTTCACAACTGCGCCATCAAATTATCGAGGGCGATTATGCTTTCGAAGAACGCCTACCGGCAGAGCGCAACCTAGCCAAAGAGTTCACGGTTTCCCGCGGCACTATTCGCTCGGTGTTAGAGATTCTTGAGCAGCAACGCCTGGTCGTGCGTCAGGTTGGCAGCGGCACCTACGTGACCCACAAAGCGCTGGCCGATCAGCAGGAAATTTCCAGCATTACCAGCCCCATTGAAATGGTGGAAGTGCGGATTGCGATTGAACCCCAAATGGTTCGTCTGGCAATTGCGAACGCTAGTTCTCGAGACCTTGAAACATTGAATGATGCGCTGAAGCAGTGCGAAAACTGCGATGGCAATTCAGAAAAGTTTGCACTGGCGGACACCGCATTTCATGCGGCACTCGCACATTGCTCGAAAAACAAATTGCTCTACTGGCTATACGAGCGGATTAGCGAAGTGCGCCGACATTCGCAATGGGGAGTGATGAAAGGCAAGCTGCTGACGCCCGAACGAATCGAGTTTTACAACCAGCAGCACCGCGCACTTTACGAAGCCATCGCCTCGCGCGACAGCGCCAATGCCGCTAAATTAATCAAGAATCATTTGTACGGGGTGCAGGACGACCTGCTTGAAACCGACTAGAAACCGATCAGGTAAAAACCCATGAACGCACCGTTATTTATCTCACCGGTTCGCCAGCTCGAACCGGGCATGAACACGCTGCCGCCCAATACCGAGCGCTATGTGGTGCGCGCTGGCGGCATCACCGCAATTGAACTGGCCGCGGGCGAAGCTTTTGAGTTAATCAGCCCCGAAGGCAAACAGGCGGCAGAGATCAGCGTTTTTGACGCCACAGGCAACAGCGACATGCAAATGATTGGCGCCAACAATGACGGGGCTGCTGACGGATTGAAAGCGATCCTCACAGGCAGCGCAACGGGCACTAACCGTCTTTTGAAAGCACTCCAATCGAAAGGCATTTCAATCCTTTCAGCGAACAGTGCGCACTTCTTCGGCAGCGACTCACCCGCGGGCGAATCGATTAGTTTTACCGCCCAGCAAGGCGTCACCTGTTTAGTTGCTGCGCCTGGCGAACCGATGCGGGTCGACCAGCAAAACACTCTCACCGATCTAGTTCTGATGGTTAAACGCCAACCAAGCGATACAGGCTCGCAATTGATTCAATTGCCGGACCCGTTGGCGGACCCATTGCAAGAGCATCGAATTGAAGCGCGAACCGCTCATGCGTTCGAAGTAAAGGCCGGTCAATTCATTCAAATTATCGATGTTGAGGGGCAAGAATGTTCAGACTTTCAGTGCTTTGACCTCGCCAGTTTAGACAAAGGCCTCGAGCGCAGCCTCGATGCAACTGCTACGCGACATGCAGTAGCGGCCTCATATCCAGCACCCGGTTTGTTTTCAAAATTTTATGATCAAAATTTCGAACCGATGGTTGAAGTGATTCAAGACACTTGTGGTCGCCACGATAGTTTCGGCACCGCCTGCACCGCTAAATATTACGATGACATGGGCTACCCCGGGCACGTTAACTGTTCTGAGAATTTCAACCAAGCCTTATCACCCTTTGGCGTTGCGCGCCGTTCAGGCTGGATGGCGATCAACTTATTCTTCAACACTAACATTGATGAAAACAACCAGATGTATTTCGACACGCCCTGGTCAAGACCGGGAGATTATGTGTTGATGCGAGCAATCAAAGACATCGTCTGCGTCTCGTCCGCCTGCCCTTGCGACATCGACCCGGCGAATGGTTGGAACCCAACCGACATTCATCTTCGAACCTACTCCGACACTAACCAGTTCAACAAAGCGGTGGCTTACCGAATGACTACAGACGCTGAGAAACAACTCACCAAAGAAACGGGCTTTCACCCAAGAACGCAGGCGCTGACGCGCAATTTTACCGAATATGCGGGTTACTGGCTGGCCAACAG
>CBDTWQ010000473.1:0-2105 GCA_965364115.1 uncultured Gammaproteobacteria bacterium
CGACAAGACCCGGACGTGATCATGGTCGGTGAGATTCGAGACCTCGAAACCGCTAGTATTGCGATCAAGGCGGCCCAAACGGGCCACTTAGTGATGTCTACATTGCACACCAACGATGCACCGCAGACGCTGACCCGATTGATGAACATGGGCGTGCCGGCGTTTAATATCGCCACATCGGTTAATTTAATTATTGCCCAGCGCCTCGGTCGACGACTCTGCCCCAGCTGCAAAACGCTGGACAACATTCCTAAAGAGGTCTTGTATAAAGAAGGGTTTAGTAAGAAAGCTTTACAAGCCGGGTTTAAGGTTTATAAAGCCGTTGGTTGCGATGCTTGCACGAACGGCTACAAAGGTCGCGTAGGCATTTATCAAGTGATGAGAATTTCAGAAGAAATGGGCCGATTAATCATGGGCGGTGCCAATTCGATTGATCTTGCAGATCAAGCCAGAAAAGAAGGCATCCCTGACCTGCGAATGTCTGCTTTAAAGAAGGTACAACAGGGCATGCTCAGCCTGGAAGAAGCCAACCGAATCACAAAGGACTAAGCTATGGCAAAAAAACCAGTAGTCGCAGAAAAAGTTGAATTTCTTTACGAAGGCACCAATCGTGGTGGTACCAAAGTTAAAGGTGAAATTTTTGCGCTCTCCGATGCGTTGGCAAAAAATCAATTACGTAAGCAAGGAATTAACCCACTCAGAGTTAGAAAAAAACCCAAACCTCTGTTCGGCGGCCAAGCCAAGATCATGCCGGCAGATATCGCAATTTTTGCGCGCCAAATGGCCACTATGATGCAGGCCGGCGTGCCGCTGGTGCAATCGTTTGAAATCATCGGCCAAGGCAGCACTAACCAGTCAATGCAAAAATTAATCTTCGGCATTAAAGCTGAGGTCGAGGGCGGCATCGGGCTAGCCGAAGCGCTGTCTTCGCACCCACTCTACTTTGACCCATTGTTCATTAACCTAGTCAACGCGGGCGAGCAAGCGGGCGCGCTGGAGGGCATGTTAGACAAGCTAGCTACCTACAAAGAAAAGACTGAAGCACTCAAAGCGAAGGTCAAAAAAGCCTTGTTCTATCCAATTGCAGTGCTCGTCGTCGCCTTTATCGTAACCGCTATTTTGCTATTGTTTGTGGTTCCGCAGTTCGAAGAGTTGTTCCAATCTTTTGGCGCAGACCTGCCGGCCCTGACGATGTTCGTGATCCGCTTGTCAGAATTCATGCAAGAATGGTGGTGGATCATCGCGTTAAGCATCATTGGCTTCGTGTTTATGTTTAAGCGCACTTTGAAGACTTCGAAAAAATTGCAGGGGCAGGTCGACCGTTTTGCGCTAAAGGCACCCGTGGTGGGCGACATCGCAACCAAATCTGCAATCGCACGGTTTGCCCGCACTTTGGAAACCATGTCAGCTGCCGGTGTGCCGTTGGTCGAGGCGATGGCCTCGGTCGCCGGCGCCACGGGCAATGTAGTTTATCACGATGCTAGTCTTAGAATTCGGGATGAAGTTTCGCAGGGCACCCAATTGCAGACTTCGATGCGCAACACCGGCTTGTTTCCAAACATGGCGATTCAAATGGTGTCGATCGGTGAAGAGGCCGGGTCACTCGATGATATGCTGGCTAAAGTGGCCGACTTTTATGAAAACGAGGTCGACAATGCGGTCGATGCGCTAACCTCATTACTTGAACCGGTTATCATGGCGGTTCTCGGCGTGCTGGTTGGCGGCTTAATCATCGCGATGTATCTACCCATCTTTAAGCTCGGTGCGGTGGTGTAGGACCAACAACCAATGGAAGCCTTTATTTATGTATTTGAACAAAGTCAGACCCTCTTTCTAGGTAGCCTTTTTATATTTGGGCTGCTGGTCGGAAGTTTCCTCAATGTAGTGATTTACCGGTTGCCGGTGATGATGGAGCGCGAGTGGCGTTCAGACTGTCTCGAGTTTCTGCAGCAACCCGCTGATAAAGAAAGCCAAAGGTTCAATTTATGGACACCTCGTTCTCGCTGCGGAAATTGCGGTCACGTGATTAAAATGTACGAAAACATTCCACTGATCAGCTACCTCTGCCTAGGTGGTAAATGTTCCGCCTGCAAAACTTCTCTGTC
>CBDTWQ010000474.1:0-2105 GCA_965364115.1 uncultured Gammaproteobacteria bacterium
AATGGCTGCGCAAGAAACCAGTAAAAGGGGTTGTTCTCAGTTAGCGTGAACCGTCTCAGAAGAAACAGATGACCACTGCTTCGGCACGAATCTAGCAAGCCCAATGAAGGTAAAGCAGAAACCCTGTTTGACGGCAGCTCAATTCACCCGACCCTACTCCTGTTTTCTTCGTTCAACTCGCGGGTTTCGTCGGGTCATTTCTAGGCCACTTTCTTGTCGTCCTTTTTGCTCGAATCGTAACCCAGATTAGGGGCCAGGTTTAGTTCGGCTGATTCGACCGAGACTTGCGTCCGAACGGAATAATCTTCGAGTTGATCTTCATCGATCTTGCCGACCGCAAAATAGTTTGATTTCGGATGCGAGAAATACCAGCCGCTGACCGATGAAGCGGGCCACATTGCGAGTGATTCAGTTAAGCTAATTCCGGTTTTCGACTCAACGCCAAGTAACTCCCAGATAACCACTTTTTGTTGATGATCAGGATTTGCCGGATAGCCGGGAGCCGGGCGAATGCCTCGATAACGCTCCTTGACCAAATCTTGTTTATCAAGAGGCTCATCGGCTTGATAGCCCCAAGTTTCCATTCGTATTTGTCGGTGCAGATACTCAGCAAACGCCTCCGCCAAGCGGTCGGCGAGCGATTTTGCCAACATCGCACGATACACATCGTGGGACTGCTCGTAGTCTGCCACGAGGCGCTCCAGCCCTATTCCCGCTGTGACCGCGAAAGCACCGATGTAGTCAGCGACATCGGTTTCACGCGGCGCGATGAAATCGGCTAGACACAGATTGGGGCGATCTCCCGGATGCGGCGTTTGTTGGCGCAGCCCAATGATTTTGGCCAACGATTGATCGCGTTTATCGTTAGCATAAACTTCGATGTCATCACAATTGATGCTATTAGCGGGTAACAAAGCGAAAACCGCATTAGCGCTGATGCAGTCTGATTCGACCCACTCCTCGAGCATAATTTGCGCATCACGAAACAATTCACGCGCTTGCTCTCCAAAGCGCTCATGTTGGAGTATGCGTGGATATTTGGCGCGCAATTCCCAGGTCGAAAAGAAAGGCGTCCAGTCGATATATTCAATCAACGTCGTCAGCGAGAAACCGATCAACTGATGAATCCCCGGCTTTTTAGGCGCCGGAGGCTGATAGCTGTACCAATCAGTTTCAAGGCGGTTCGCACGCGCGGCGGCAAGACTCAAGAATTCACGCTGTTCTAGTTTTGCCTGAAACCGTTCTCGGTAATGGTCATATTCCTGATTGATCTCAGCACAAAATGTTGCGCGTTTGGAGCCCAACAAACGGCTCGCTACGCCGACACAACGCGATGCATCGGGAACATAAATAACAGGGGATTGGTAGTGAGGATCAATTTTGACCGCGGTATGCATCTTCGATGTGGTTGCACCGCCGATTAGCAACGGGGTGTTGAACCCCAAACGCTGTAGCTCTCTTGCTAGATGACTCATTTCCTCCAATGAAGGCGTGATTAAGCCGGAGATGCCGATCAGGTCAACCGTGAGTTCTCGCGCGGTAGAGAGGATTTTTTCGGCGGTCACCATTACACCAAGATCAATAATTTCATAACCATTGCATTGCAACACAACCCCAACGATATTTTTTCCGATGTCGTGCACATCGCCTCGCGCGGTCGCGAGCAGTATTTTACCAGCACTGCGGCGATTGTTTTTTTTGTCGGCCATCAGGGGCTCTAGCAGAGCCACCGCTTTTTTCATTACGCGAGCCGATTTCACCACTTGCGGTAAAAACATTTTACCCTCGCCAAACAGATCGCCCACGATATTCATGCCATCCATGAGTGGGCCTTCGATAAGTTGCAGTGGCCCCTCGACATAATTCAATGCGTCCAAAGTGTCCGCCTCGATTTGGTCAGCAATACCTTTGACCAAGGCGTGCTTCAAGCGCTCGGTGACAGGCAAATCACGCCATTCCTCATGGGATTGTTGTGTGCCGCTGTCTTGACCTCTGAATGCCTCGGCCATCGACAGCAATCTCTCAGTGGCATCAGAGTCACGATTGAGCACCACATCTTCGACGGCTTCGCGCAGAGCGGGTGGAATTTCATCATAGATGGTGAG
>CBDTWQ010000475.1:0-2094 GCA_965364115.1 uncultured Gammaproteobacteria bacterium
AGGTAAAGTGGCAGACGCTCCCAGACGGGTTTAAGCCACCAAATGATAAAACCCACCCAAAGAGGCTGATCGTAAAGCAACACCAGCAACGGCAATAAGAAGATGATGATTGGAAGTGCAGAGGCTAAAACCAGCGGACGCCACCAGGCTCGCGCCATCAAAAAACCGAGATCAAGCGCCTGCCACCCAGAACGAAGGCTAGGGTTGATCTGAATCTCATCGAGATTCATAGCGGCGCCCCGAGCAACAATAAAGTAGAACCAGCAACCAGGTTATCGCGCCCACTGTGTACTTGACCGCGTTCGGCAGACTCGTGCTAGACGACCAAAAGGCTTCAACAAAGGCGGCGATCACCAACATCAAAAATATGCCGTAGAGCATCGGCACCACGTCTCTCCCGGCTCGACGCAACGCGTCTAATCTAGCGTGTTGGCCAGGGTTAATAATCGAATAACCTAGTCTTAAACCCGCCGCGCCGCTGAAAATGATCGCGATTAGTTCAAACGAACCATGCCCGATGACAAAAGGATAAAAAGTGTCGAGATAGTCAAGTCGAGTCAAATGACCGGCGACCGTGCCGATAAAGATGCCGTTATAAAACAACACCACCAAAGATCCGATTCCGAACAGCATGCCACCGGCAAACGACTTGAATGCAATGCTAATATTATTCTTGATGTAAAAGCCAAACATGAAAACATCTGTCTCGGCTTCCCGCGGACGCCCCAATTTTTTGGCCGACGGGTCATACATGTTTTCAACCTCGCGAACTTGCTTTGCGTCGATCACCGAATATACCGCCTTGTCGTCCAAATAAACCCAACTGCCCGCCAGCAACATTGGCAACACGAAAGCCAAAGTCGCCACTAGGACAAAATAGCGCAATTGATAAATCGACAGCGGAAAGTCACGCAGCAGGAACGCAAAAAAATTAAACCGTGTGTTTGACCTATAACGATACACCTCACGATAGACCCCTAGCACCAGCTTATTCAAGCGTTCGACTAAGGCGGTTTCGTATTGCCGCTCCTGGGCAATCGAGAGGTGTTGGCAAAGCAGAATATAATGTTCTGCCAGCAGCTTGGCGCTGTCGCCCACGGTCGGTTTCTCTAGGGCCTGGGCAATCATCGTCCAAGTTTCTTGATGCTGCTGCTCAAAAATTTGCTGCTTCATCGCAGCCCCAGAAACCAAGCACCAATGCGGCGTAAATATTCGACCCCATCACCATCCTTTTGATGCGTGACGCCTTGCAAAATTTGCGCCAATTCTTGTTGACGAGGTTGAGACAGCTGCCCACTGCGATAGAGAAAGTCGACTATCGCGGTTTGTTCACTGCGCAAAAATTGGGTGGTGGGAGCCAAGGGTGACAAGTCATCCAAGGATGTCGATTTCGATGCCTCCCGAACGCTAATCACCAAGGTGCCAGCGGCGAGATCGCCCAAACGCTGAAAGCGTCCGGTAAGCAACATTGAAGTGAGCCCGGTAAGATAAAGCAGGGGTAAAAAGTCGACACTCCGTAACAGGTTGCGTACTAGCGATGGACCGAGCGTTACCGGAGTTAGGTCGTCGTTGATAACCGAAATTCCCATCGCCTTTTTACCGGGCGTTTGGCCTCGCATTAAGACTTCGAACAGAACCGGATAGAACCATTCAACAACAAACAAAATAATCAACCCGAGCCCGCCACCCACGCCGATAAACCCAAAAAATAAGGCGATCAGAAACAACAAGAAAACCACCACAGCACGAATCGCGAGATCAATCAGGTATGCAAAAAATCGTGGGATTGGTCCAACGATTTCTGCTTCCAGTTTAATCCCACCGGGAATTTCAACTCGATAACGAGTATCTAGCAATAGAGTTCCCTAGAGGTTCTTGAAGATTGAAGTGGTATTTTTGAACCGGTTCAAACCTGGGTTAGTCCGCGAGGGTGTGCACTTCGGCACCGAAAATTTTGATATAGATCATTGCGAAAGCCAGAACCGACAAAGGCACCGTCCAGATCAAACCTAGACCGAACGGAATCGACGCGATCATGTTGATCAGAAACAGTAGCCAAGTAAACCCAAAGAAACGAAACCAGACTTTGGTCAC
>CBDTWQ010000476.1:0-2088 GCA_965364115.1 uncultured Gammaproteobacteria bacterium
GGGCCGTCATCGATTTCGAATTCGATTTTTTGCCCTGATGTTAGCTTCTTGTAACCATCCATTTCAATTGCCGAGAAGTGGGCAAAAATGTCCTGTTCCGTGTTTTCGTCAGAATTGACGAAGCCGTAACCCTTCACATTGCTAAACCACTTAACTGTCCCATTGGGCATGATACGTCCCCTATTTATGTTAGTTGCTATACTTATGTCACTGAAATATAGGCAATTTACTTCTTAAAAAACCTATGTCAACTACTCAACTAACCGAGGTGTCTTGCCTTATTCCACGCTGTCGAAGCGCTTATTAATGATATCCAAGCCTTGAATTATTTCAAGCCCGACATTATGTTTATGTTTCTTTACAACTGCGCTGTCAAATAATGTCCGATCGTAAACTTGATGATAACGAAGATGACACGTTATTGTTGGATCGTGCCCGTCCCCAATTAAAAAAGCCACCTCTTTATAAGGTAGTTTTGCTAAATGATGATTACACCCCTATGGAATTTGTGGTACATGTGCTCGAAGCTTTGTTCGCCCATGATCGCGAAAGCGCCACTCGTATCATGCTAAGCGTGCACAAAACGGGGAAAGGCATCTGTGGCATTTTCACTCGAGACATCGCCGAAACCAAGGTCACTCAAGTTAATAGCTATGCTCGAGAGAACAAACATCCGTTGTTATCTGACCTAGAAGAAAACTAACCGTGGCTATAAATCACGCTGCCAATCAACTGCTTCATCAATTTCAGTCCAATCTGAATCGAAATCGACTATATTCATTAACGAACCAAATTATATACAAAGCCAATGTTGAATAAAGAATTAGAGCAATCACTGAATCAAGCCTTTCACGCCGCTAACGAGAAGCGACATGAGTTCATCACCGTTGAACACTTGTTGTTAATGTTAACCGAGAACAATGCGGCCACGGCGGTGCTAAAAGCTTGCGGTGGGGACATTCAGCTGTTGAGAACTGAACTAGAACTGTTCGTTGATCAAAACACCCCATTGCTGATGAGCGAAGAAGATCGTGACACCCAGCCCACGCTCGGTTTTCAGCGCGTGTTGCAAAGGGCATTATTCCATGTTCAATCCTCTGGCAGTGGCGAAGTGTCGGGCGCTAACGTTTTAGTGGCAATTTTCTCAGAACAAGACTCTCACGCAGTTTATTTGCTTAACAAACACCATATCGAGCGCCTCGACGTAACAAATTACCTGTCGCACGGGATCTCTAGAGTCAATGATGAAAACGAAGAAGAAACATTTTCCCATGAGAGTGAATCTGCGACTGAAGAGCCAGATTCCGCTAGCCCCTTGGACAAATTCGCCACTAACCTCAACGTTCGAGCCGTGGCTGGAAAAATTGATCCGCTGATCGGTCGTGATCACGAAATTGAGCGAATAATTCAAACGTTATGTCGGCGCAGAAAAAACAATCCGTTGTTAGTCGGCGAGGCAGGCGTTGGCAAGACCGCAATAGCAGAAGGCCTAGCACGTAAAATTGTCGAGGACGAAGTGCCTGAAATATTGGCTAATAGCACCGTCTATTCGCTCGATTTAGGCGCTCTAGTTGCTGGCACCAAATATCGAGGTGACTTTGAAAAGCGTCTGAAAGGTGTTATCG
Organism: uncultured Gammaproteobacteria bacterium; assembly: GCA_965364115.1. Classification (GTDB taxonomy): domain Bacteria; phylum Pseudomonadota; class Gammaproteobacteria. The sequence continues at coordinate 1,626 of CBDTWQ010000476.1, forward strand.
AGCAACTTACTGCAGAGCCGGGTGCGATTCTATTTATTGACGAAATTCACACCATAATTGGCGCTGGGTCAGCATCAGGTGGTGTAATGGACGCTTCCAACCTGATTAAGCCGGTGCTTGCTAATGGCGACATTAAATGCATTGGTTCGACTACCTATGCCGAATATCGTGGGATTTTCGAGAAAGATCGTGCGCTCGCCCGTCGGTTTCAAAAAATCGATGTTCCAGAGCCAACCAGTGAAGAGACCTATTTGATCTTGAAAGGCTTAAAATCGCGCTTCGAGGAACACCACAACGTTAAATACACCTTACAAGCGTTGCGCAAAGCGACCGAGTTGTCGTCACGATATATCAATGATCGCCAACTTCCCGACAAAGCGATCGATGTGATTGATGAAGCGGGTGCTCAGCGCCGTTTGATGCCAAGCAAGCATCGAAAGAAGACAATTGGCAGTCAAGATGT
>CBDTWQ010000477.1:0-2087 GCA_965364115.1 uncultured Gammaproteobacteria bacterium
CCTTCTGCGATGATTTAAAATATCCAAACTGTGAACCATGCATTTGACTTCGACGGGTTAGAAACGAGAATAAGTAATGACGCTATTAGAGCATCTAAATACTGCGTTCTTTCTTACCCATTTACTGAAGTACTGACTCGCTGTTAACAGCTAATTTCAATTGCTTTTGTGGCCGATTAGTTCAGGGTCATTTATCCCAGCGCCGATAGTTTACTCGTGGTGCTAACTCAGCATCAAACCGACTTTTCTCTCTACCGGAGTTTTAACCTTTGCACGCCATCAGCCATGAACACAGATAGACGGAAGTTCGTCTGCTCACTACTAGTGGCGGCTGGCACAGGTGCGGGCTTTTACTGGGGCAACCGCTGGGAATATATTGTTATTCACCACAGCGCGGGCGCCTTTGGCGATATCGAGCACTTGCAGAAGGTTCATCGAGAAAGACAGGGACATGACCCTATTGACGCCATCCCCTACCACTACGTGATTGGCAATGGTAACGGTCTGAATTCTGGCGAAGTGGCGCGTGACTGGCGCGGACAACTAAACATTTGGGGCGCTCATGTTTCGAAATATAACAATGAACGGAACAAAAAAGGCATCGGCATCTGTTTAATTGGTAATTACGAGCATCGCCGAATTCCGGAGAAACAGTATCAAGCGTTGGTCAGTTTGACTCGCAAATTGATGGGTGAGCACCAAATCAAACCTGGCAACGTGACAGGCCATGGATATCTCCCCGGTGAAAACACAAAATGCCCCGGCAAACACTTTCCAATGTTTCGATTCATGCGTGATATCACTTAACCACACCTCAGCAATGGAAAAATAAGCGACTAGTGTTGATTTAAAGCCTATGCTCCTTAAATCGCCCTCGATCAATTGAGATTGATTCTACGATTGGATGGGCCTAGCGCAACATCGGCTGGACGAAGTTCGCTGGTGGCGAAGGTTGCTAGCGACTGAAGGCTAGCGATATTTCTGCTCTCGGCGGCGTAATTGACCGCGACGCAGAGGTTTCCCCAGCGCCGAATTCGAACACCATCGGGCATTACGACAGTCGCGCATTCTGCATCGCGACATAATATCTGCATCATCTGCTGGTTGGCCATTTCATCGAGCCAGCCGCCCAAATAATACACTTTGCCCTGGCGTTGCAGAATCGGTTCACCAGCTTCGGTGGAAAAACAAGTTTCGACCCCTTCTCCAGAGAGCAGAAACTCTCGCCAATGGTGGACGTAGCCGCCGGTCTTCAAAGGAATCGATGCACCAGGTCGCAGACTTTCCACTTGGGTCACCTTGATATCCATTAGATCATTGCAGTCTGGCGGCAAATTGTCAGGAATCGAAAAATCTTCCGACTTGCTGCCACAACGAGGACCGAGCAGTAAAACGCCTTTGAATGACTCCAGCGATTGCTTCAACGCCGCAGGCCAAAACATCAGGCCAGGAATCAACAGCAACCGATAGTTCGAAAAATCTGTCGTCTTAGGCCCACAAAAATCGATCGACAGGCCGAGCTTACGCAACGCTTGATACTGTTCAAACACGAGATTGAAATAATCAAAGCTAGCTCCTTGAGGCTGGGTTTCCCAGGCCCATGCCGATTCATAATCAAACACGATTGCAACCTCGGCAGGTAAAGTTACTTCATCGTAATCGTTGATTTCAGCGGCTATTTGCTCTACCTCTGCAAGCGCCGGCGATGGTTGATCATCAGGGCGCAACAGCCCGGCATGCATTTGCTCTTGGGCGAAAGGAGCTTGCCGCCACCGAAAGTAGGAAACCACTTCTGCGCCGTGCGCAATCGCCTCCCAAGTCCAGAGCCTGACCATGCCCGGCAAGGGTGCGGGGTTGTAAGGCGCCCAGTTGACCGGCCCAGGTTGCTGCTCCATCACCCACCAACGACCCTTACCAACCGCACGATACAGATCATGATGAAATGCTTGAAAGTCAGGATGCCCTTGGCGCATGTAAGCCAGTTTGGTTTGCTCACTGGCTTCAATGCGGTCTTCAAGAAACCCTAAGGGGTAACTGTCCCAACTGGCGGCATCGAGATCTTGACCCAGCGCGAAGTGATCGAAATC
>CBDTWQ010000478.1:0-2087 GCA_965364115.1 uncultured Gammaproteobacteria bacterium
GTTGCTGAATCAGGATTATTACTATCCCACTCGGGATTGGGTGGCGCTGGTCTATCAAGAACGCGAATGATGCCTTCGACAATATCATCAATGTAGGTGAAGTCCCGGCGATGTTTGCCATAGTTAAACACCTGAATCTTTTCGCCTGCTAGCATGGCCTTCGCAAACTTCTGTAAAGCCATGTCGGGTCTATCCCAGGGTCCATAAACCGTAAAAAACCTTAGTCCTGTCGTTGGTAAAGCATAAAGATGGCTGTAAGAGTGAGCCATTAGTTCGTTTGCCTTTTTTGTAGCCGCGTAAAGGCTGACGGGGTGGTTAACATTATCGTGGACCGAAAATGGCATTTTGGTATTACCGCCATACACAGAACTAGATGATGCGTAAACCAGATGATCAACACCATTATGGCGACATCCCTCCAGAATATGAGCAAAACCAACCAAATTTGAATCTATATAGGCTAACGGATTTTCTAGTGAATATCGCACACCCGCCTGAGCCGCCAGATTCACGACGCGCTGGGGTTTGTGCGCTTCAAAAAGGTCTTTAATCAGTTGTCGATCAGCCAGATCACCTCGGATATGGGTGTATCCGGGATGCTCATTATGACGCGCCAAACGGTCTTCTTTTAACTGGCAATCATAATAATCATTATGGTTATCGATCCCAATCACCTGATCACCACGATCCAATAATCTAATGGTTAAAGCAGAACCAATGAAACCAGCAGAGCCTGTTACTAATATCTTCATTTAATCACTACCAAACAAGTCTCTTGTATATATTTTGTCTTTCATATCGTGAATTTCATCAGTGACCCGATTAGCGACAATAACATCCGACATCGCTTTAAACTCATCTAAGTCTCTGATCACCTGAGAGTTAAAAAACTCTTCTTCTTCAAGAACCGGCTCATAAACTACCACTTTGATACCCTTTGCCTTGATGCGCTTCATGACCCCCTGGATGGCTGAGGTCCGAAAGTTATCTGAGCCGCTTTTCATCACCAGGCGGTAAATGCCAACTACTTTGGGGTTTCGATTCATAATCGAAAAGGCAATATAATCTTTGCGTGTGGTATTAGCATCGACAATAGAATTAATAATATTGCTCGGCACATCGCGATAATTTGCTCGCAACTGTTTTGTGTCTTTCGGCAGGCAATACCCGCCATATCCAAACGAGGGGTTGTTGTAATGACTTCCGATTCTCGGGTCTAACCCTATGCCTTCTATGATCTGCCGTGAGTTCAGGCCATGCACTTCGGCATAGGTATCAAGCTCGTTAAAGTAAGCCACTCGCATCGCGAGGTAGGTGTTGGAAAACAACTTGACCGCTTCGGCCTCAGTTGAATTGGTAAACCGCACCTCGATGTTATCTTTCTCGGCGCCCTCGACCAATAAGCAGGCAAAAACTCTGGCACGTTCAGAATCTTCACCAACAATAATACGTGAAGGGTGCAAATTATCGTAAAGCGCACTGCCTTCACGCAGAAACTCGGGAGAAAATATTACGTTGTTGAACATTAATTTACGTTTAATTCTGTCGGTAAATCCGACAGGCACGGTCGACTTTATGACGACTATTGCTTGCGGGTTAACATCAATCACATCACGGATTACTGCTTCAACCGACGAGGTATCGAAATAGTTGGTTACTTCGTCATAGTCGGTCGGGGTAGCGACGACAACATAATCGGCACCGAGGTAGGCTTCTGCCTTATCCAGCGTGGCCGCAAAATCGAGTGACTTATTCGCCAGAAAATCTTCTATGCCCGCATCGACAATCGGCGATTTTTTATCATTCAACCAGTTTACCTTTTCGGCAATAACGTCCAGTGCCACTACTTCATGATGTTGCGCTAATAACATTGAAATAGACATGCCGACGTAACCAGTTCCAACAACGGCTATTTTCATGCGATCATACCCACGCTATTGGTATCGATATTCACCTGCGATGCACATTCATATAAATGACCCTCGGCATCAATCTCGGACTCAGCCTTTCCAAGGTCTTCAGGCAGCAACCTAATACCAGTAAAGCTCGACGCTTTATTCCATGAATCCTCGTAACCTTTGTTTAGC
>CBDTWQ010000479.1:0-2084 GCA_965364115.1 uncultured Gammaproteobacteria bacterium
TCCAAAGTTTGACTCATGTTCATTTCTGATTCATCAACCAGTCGATGGGTGGTTGCCCAGCCAATCTCATAGAGCAATAAAGCCAGGCTTTGCAGCTTATCGTCAGGCCAATTCGAACCGTAACCTTTTAAATAATTGGTTAACCGATAAGCAAACAAATTTGCATGAATCGTATCGAGAGCTTCGAGTTCGACACTCCCACTCATTAAATAGTCCAAGTTGATTTCAGCCACCGGATTCAACGCAACCTCGAATCGTTTTTGCCGCAAGCGGGCAAAAAACTCTCGCCACGGAGCTTCACCAAAAAATTCTTTTTCGACTTGATCGTAGCCGGCGTTGATGCGGTCTAGCCACTGTTGGTAAAGTGCATAAAAAATGGCTTTTTTGTTCGGGAAAAACTGATAGAGCGCCGCGATGTTGACACCCGCTTGTTTGGCAATTTGCGAGGTATTAAGGTGCCGAGTTCCCGGTTGTTCGAGTATTTCCATGGTCGCGTCTAGAATCCGCTGAACGGTAAGCATGCCACGGCTTTGAATCGGCTCCTTGCGCGGTAAAACTGATCCTTTTTCTTCTCTCATATGCACCAATAGTGAAGGAAACCACAGGCATTGCAAGAGTTCGTCGTTAACTTCGACGAAGCGTTTTCTTCAATAAGTCATCGAGTGGGAATAGCTTGGCACCTATCCCAGCGGCTGATTCGCAACCACTTGGGGCCTTCGTTATCCGCAGCGTTTCTTAGGTCTCGAGCAGTCGAGATCTAAGCCTAAAGGCTCCTATCTAGGTTGATTGATCTTAAAGCGCTCAATCGAAGATCTGACCCGCGAAATTGATATGTTAAGAACAATCTGAGACCTCGTCCCACTATCGCCATCAACTGCAGACTAACCAGCAACCGTATTTTCGCATCACTCCGATCCACTGGCTGCTCGACAAAGAGCATCGATTGTATAAATTTCCTGAAAACAGCTTCTAGCCAACTATAATTTTCACAAGACGTTAACAACTTGAAGAAGCTGGCTTAAGCAAGACGGGCTTCTAACTGGGTTTTCAGATTCATCACCGACGAGGGACTGATGCGTAATTATACACTTATGTTCGTGATAGGGATTTTTGGTTGGCTTTGGCATACGAATCAACTCCCCTTCATGCAAGAAGCGGGCGCATTCGATGAGAGTGGCCAACCTCAAGTATGGCTTTTTACCGTACAAAACTGTGGGCAACACTGCAATAAAGCTCGCAATGAATTGAAGCGCCGACGTGTTCCTTTCAAGTTAATGCAAGTCAACATCGACAATGACAATAACGCCAACACGAAGCTCTGGCAAACCGTACGCACCGACAATACCTTCCCGCTAGTGGTTGCGGGCAATGACAATGTGAGGGGAGCTAGTAGCCCTCAGATTGCCGGGGTTCTCGGTTTAAACTTTGGTAAAAAATATCTAAGTCGCACCGAAAAACACTATTTTAAGAAGCATTTTTATGCGGACGGGTCACCCAAAATCGTGATGTATGGTGCGGATTGGTGCGGATATTGCAAAAAATTACGCAATGAGTTTGGAAAAAACGACGTTGATTTTATCGAAATTGACGTCGACAAAAGCAGCGATAAAGCCACCATTGTCAAAACGCTGGAAGTCTATGGATACCCAGCGACATGGGTCGGCTACACTCGAGTTAATGGGTCAACCTATAGAGCGGTCAAGGCCGTGCTCAAAAGTTATTAAATCTCTAGCAAGCCCTTCCCAAAAACTCTTTACACCCGAACAGTGCGCTCCGCCGATCTGAACGGCGTATTCGCCTGTCTACCGTAGATATGAAACACCGGATTAGAGTCGACTGACACTCTCAATTACCTCTATATAAATCCATCCATCTGGATCCAAAAGCACGCGATTCAAGCTTCCAAGCCGATGATTCTTGCGCGCATCCATCAGATCAATCAACACTGATCCTTTGACTTCACTGAGTTGCCCAATGGATGACTAGCCCAATTCTTGGTTTCACTAGTTGATCTAGTGGCTTCTATGCCCCTTCTGCGATGATTTAAAATATCCAAACTGTGAACCATGCATTTGACTTCGACG
>CBDTWQ010000480.1:0-2076 GCA_965364115.1 uncultured Gammaproteobacteria bacterium
TCGATTTGGTCGATACTGCTTTTGCGCTTCAACAGGATGATGTTGGCCAAATTCAGAGCTGGACCGAACAGTCGTTGCTTCAGCACGCCAGCGACGAACAAGCTCGTAATTGGCATGAAAACGACCGATCGCTCTGGGCGGTCGTGGTGAAACCATGGGTTTTGGTTCAGACCCGCTCGCCGCACCAAACAACCGAACCTGAATCGTTAGCGACGGGCAAATAGAGCGGTTTTTTTGCCCACGACCCATCAAATAATCAACGCAGGGGTTAATCGCTTTTACAGAGTAACGTAACTGATCAAGATTTAGGAACCAACGCTTTGAGATTTGGGCTTATGGATCGGAGCTTATGAATCTGGGATGGGCTCTTGAGCGATAAGACCAGGCCAGTACTTGTCTGCACTGAGAATATGGGCATCAATTTCGGCCAACCATTTTTGATGCACCGACTGCGAGAAGTTCAAATACAGTTTTCCGTGGTAAATAACCCATGCGTCAGGGACTGACGGGGAAATCACGCCTTTGCTCACCGCGTAAGCCCCATAGCCACCGAATCGCGGTAAGTATCGCGGCGGATCCTCTTTGAATAGTTTCAAGTTGGTTTCGGTAGCAAAACGCCAACGCACTGAGTCCCACTCGTATTCCAACTCAGCAAGGCCGGCCACCGGTTGTTGCATTCGGTGATAACTGACCACGTCGTAACCGCCAATCGCAAGGCCGCCATTTTGAAAAATGGGATCAGCGGCAATCGCCATTTGATTCAAAAAGCATTGAATCAAAAACAGGCTCGCTACTATAAAAAATCGCATCTCAACCTCAATCGTTCAATCAGCTGGGTCGGAACAAATCCCATTGACAGCTTGTCAAAAATTCCACTCGATCAGAATTTCTGAGTGTTTAAAAACCTTTTATAGTAGACGAGTGAAACAATTTAAAATCAACTGGGTATTTTGTAAGTTTCAAGTTGAACCGAATCAAGCCGCATACCCTTTAGGATCAACTGCCCTTGATATCGCTGCTCACCGGTAGAGGTAAATTCGAACTGATATTTTCGCCGCAGTGCCAAGTAACTGCCGGCTACCTGAACCGGCCAAAGTGCCCGCATGACGACGGTTTGATCTAGCAACTGAAGCTCGAGCTGCTGGCAATGGAGCATAGCCAATCGGGTCGCTTCTTCCTTAAAGCTGCCATTGCGCCACCAATAGGCGAGCAAAATAGCAATCAGAAAAATCCACGGGACGCTGCTCAAAACTTAGACTCGATCAATATCGAACTGTATTCTATCAGATTCAACCGCGACTCAAGCAAGAGTCAAAGCGGTAGCCGTGATTCAAATCTAGTGTAGAATTGCGCTCCCGTCACGCATACAGAACCGCGAATGCCTTTAGTCACCATTTACAGCAGCGCCCATTGTTCTTTTTGCAGCAGCGCCAAGCACCTGCTTGACCATCTTGGAATAGACTTTAAGGAAATCAGGATCGATCAAGATCAAGCCGCAATGCTGCAGTTCATGGAGGCTACCAACGGTGCCCGCACCGTGCCGCAAGTGTTCATCGACGACAAATTGATTGGTGGTTTCTCAGAATTATCTGTGCTCCACCAAGATGGTGAGCTCAACCATTTAATCCAACCTGACTAGGTTTGCTCAATGCCTAAGACCCCAAAATCGACTTTCAGAATTCAGTTTCATAATAACAGCAAAATTTACGAACTTTATGCGCATGAGGTCAGCCAGGCACAAATGGCAGGCTTTATCGAAGTCGGTGGAATTATTTTTGGTGAGCACTCGAAGCTATTGATCGATCCGGCCGAGGAAAAGCTGAAGAACGAATTTGGCGACGTCAAGCATACCTACATTCCGCACTTCTCGGTCATTCGAATCGACGAAGTCAACCAATCGGGTAAGAATCGAATCTTAGACCAAGAAGGCGGCAGCATTACCCACTTCCCTGGTGCCTCGAACATTCCGCACAAAACCTAGCCCTACGACGGACTGATAGTCGTGATGGGTATGCAAATTTCAGTTGTGATTCCAACTTACAATCGAGCTGAAACACTTCCCAGAGCCCTTGAATC
>CBDTWQ010000481.1:0-2074 GCA_965364115.1 uncultured Gammaproteobacteria bacterium
CACATCGATCATTTAAAAGCATTGCTGCGCCTTTGCAAAATAGAAAGCGTCGTGCCTCATTTGCACATGATCACCGACGGCCGCGATACCGCACCGCAACGGGCAGTTGAGTTCGTTGCTGAGCTCGAATTGTTGCTGCAACAAGCGGGTGGCCATATCGTCACGGTTATGGGGCGATATTATGCGATGGATCGTGACCAGCGCTGGGATCGAGTGCAACTGGCGTTTGAAGCCATCGTCGATGCCAAAGGAGAATACGCCGAGTCGGCATTGTCGGCGATTCAGGCTGCCTATGAAGCGGGTTTGAATGACGAGTTTATTCGACCCACCTGCCTTCCACTCGGAGAACCCTTGCAGGCTGAGGACCTGATGCTATTTTTTAATTTTCGCAATGATCGTGCACGCGAAATTAGTGCAACTTTGGCCATTGAATCCTTCGATCAATTTGATCGCGGCGCTGATTTTAAGCCGATAAAGCTAACCACCATGACGCACTATGATGACGCTTTGGGCGCCGAAATTGCGTTTGCACCCGATCGACCTAAAGTTACACTCGGATCGGTGATTAGCGAGCTCGGATTGCGCCAACTGCACTGTGCCGAGACCGAGAAATATGCGCATGTCACCTTTTTCTTGAATGGCGGCAGAGAAACGCCATTTGACGGTGAAGACCGTTGTTTGATCCCGTCACCGCGAGTCGCAACTTATGACTTGAAGCCTGAGATGAGTGCCGCTGAAGTAGCGGATGCGGTGATCGATGGAATGGAAAACGCGCGCTATGATTTCATCGTGGTCAATTTTGCCAATGGTGACATGGTCGGGCACACCGCGGTACGGGAGGCTGTGATTGCGGCAGTTGAGGTGTTAGATCAAGAAACCGGACGAGTGCTGAAAGCCGCACAAAAACAGGGCTATTCGGTCGTTTTGACCTCAGACCATGGCAACTGCGATGAAATGACGGATCCGGAATCTGGACAACCACAGCCGCAGCATTCGAAGCATCCGGTGCCCTGTTTGATCATCGATGATGGCGTTCGTGAACTGTTAGACCAGCAAAGTCTTTCCTCGATTGCACCTACGGTGCTTCAATTGATGGGAATTCCATCGCCAGCAGCGATGAGCGGAAAATCTTTGATCGAAAACACACTCTAAAAGCCTCTAGCCATAGTTCCGTCGAGAAACTATTTGATTGGGCCTATTCAGCTTGTTAATTTGAGCCTTATGATCGGTTGGTAAGGCGGTTCGAAATCAGTTAACTTCGTGCCATTCTGACGGGTTAAACGTCTGATTTTAAGGTTAAATTCATAATCGTGGCTTTATTCGTGCGCGATTGACCGATAGTCGCTAGAATATGCCTATGGCCTCATTAATCGAAACACTCCAGAACATTCTTCTCTTCCGCGGGATGAGTGAAAGCGATATCGAAGCGGTTGCCGCACAGACCGTGATTCGTCAGTTCCCTAAAAACACCGTAGTCGTCAGCCAAGGTGACCAGACTGACTCGTTCTATGTGATTTTGCAGGGCAAGGTTGATGTGTTCTTGCACAATGACAAAGGCAAAGAAATCATCATTAACACCCTCGGTGAGTGCGAGACCTTTGGCGAACTTGCGCCGCTCGGCGGAATTCCCCGGCAAGCCAGTATTATCAGCACCGAAGATTCAACCTTCGGCATCATTTCTCGGCAAGTTTTTATCGACACTCTGTTGACAAAACCGACGGTCAGCATGCAGATCATCGATTTATTGATTCAACGAATTCAGGACCTCACAGAAGAAGTCAGTAGTCTGGCGCTTGAAGATGTCTACAACCGAGTGGTTCGGGTGCTCTACAAGCATGCTGAAGAAGTGGGTGAAAAACTGATCACCGAGAAGCTAACTCAGCAAGATATTGCAAGCCGCGTCGGAGCGACCCGCGAAATGGTTCATCGGATCCTCAAAGAGCTGAAAACAGGTGGCTATATTTCGATTGAAGGCAAGCACATAACAATTGAAAAGAAACTGCCCCCGGGGTGGTAAAGCAAGCCCCGAGTAGTGCTAGAATAGCGCCATTTGAACGGGGGTCTAGGCAGTGGC
>CBDTWQ010000482.1:0-2072 GCA_965364115.1 uncultured Gammaproteobacteria bacterium
CAGCGCATCACATCATCAAGGCTCTTCGCGCCCTGAGTCACCGCGCGCAACTTGAGGTCGATGCAAAGCGCAATCAAACAACCTTTGGCGTAGTAACTAACGATCGCATTGGCTGCGTTTTCATCTTGTTGGTAGAATTTTGTCCAGCAATTGAAGCTCGACTCCGCCGCTGTTTGGCGCGTGCGCCCCAAGCCCCGCTGTACTCGTGTGACCGTTTGGGCTAACAATTCGAGGTAACTGCTCTGCTCGATCAGACCACAGCGAATCAAAGCCAGATCATCGTAATAGGAGGTAATCCCTTCAAATGCCCAAAGCAACTCGGTATAAACTTCGTGGCGTAAATCATAAGGTTGGTAAGCGGCCGGCTTGATTCTTTTGACGTTCCAAGTGTGGAAATATTCGTGACTGCAGAGCCCGAGAAAATCACGATAATCATCATCAACTGCGGCGACACCTTTTTGCGGCAAGCTATCGCGACGCGCAATCAAACTGGTGCTGGCACGGTGCTCAAGCCCGCCATAGCCTTCGCCAACCACGCGAACCTGAAACTGGTAATAGTCCATTGGCGCTGGCTCGCCGAAAAACCGAATATGGTGCTCGCAAATTCGCTGCAGATCCTGCGCTAGCCGAGCTTCGTCACAGTCAAATCGGCCGCTTAGAATAATCTCGTGCGGCACCCCGCAAGCTTCAAAGCCGATTCGAGTAAAATGGCCCATTTCAACTGGATGATCGATTAAGTCATCGTAATCCTGCGCGAGATGCACCCCAAAATCATCCGCTTGGCTCGGCTGCTGTTGCGCCTCCGTCCGACGTGGCAATGAAGTTGCCAGCTGCCAAGACTGAGCAAACTCGGGGTCGGGTTTTTCAATTAAGACTTCGCAAGGCTGTTCACCCTGACCCACCACCTCAAGAAATACGCAGCTGCCGTTGAAATATCCATGGCTGTGGTCGAGATGCGCACCGCGCACCGATAAATCCTTGGCATACACTCGGTAACGCACCGAAATCGCGGTGTCGCAAGGTTCTAGCTGCCAGCTTGATTTATCCAACTGCTCTATCGCCAGTGTTCGGTCGTGGGTTTGTGCCTGCAAATCGAGCAAGTGGCGTGAAAAATCTCTGATCAGATAGCTGCCTGGCAGCCAGTTCGGCAAACGCAGGACTTGGCCATCAAGATTTGGTGTCGCAATTTCGATCAAGAGATCAAAATAATGAGCGGTCGGAGACCGGCTGCCAATCTGATATCTGATCATCGGAGAATCCTGAAAATGCTGGCTGTCAATCGAGGCCGAAGTGTATCATTGGCACCGTCGACACCAAATCGAAAATGCCGCATCCATGACCGATTCACTGAATCACCTAAAACGGGCCTCGACGCCCGCCAAAGCGCTCAGCGAACCTGCGCCCAGCGAAGTAGAGTTGCAACAAATATTGCAAATTGCGATGAATGCGCCCGACCATGGCCGCCTGCGCCCATACCGATTCATCACCATACGCGATGACGCCCGGTATAAACTGTCTGAAATTTTCGTCCAGGCAACGCAGCGCCGCGACCCAGAAGTGGATGCCAGGTATCTGGCCAAACAACGCGAAAAACCGTTGCGCTCGCCGCTGATTCTGGTGGTCGTCGCCAGCTTAATCGAAAGCGAGAAAATCCCAGAAATCGAGCAACTGTTAACCGCCGGCGCGGCCGCCCACGGTGTGCTGCTCGCCGCCAACGCGTTGGGCTTCGGCTCCATCTGGCTAACCGGCGCCAATGCATACGACGCTTATGTCTGTGAGCAACTCGGGCTGGCGGACAATGAACGGCTGATTGGGTTTCTCTACCTCGGCACCGCGCAAATTGAAATGCCCCCAAGACCACAACCCGAAGTCACCAGTTTCATCAGCGATTGGCGTTAGTTCAGCCTTTATAATTTTGGACCTTAAGTGTAGTTTCCACAGCCCACACGATAGAGTACAAATTGGTTCATAGCATGCCGAGCGATTTACCGAATCGAGGATTAAGCAGCGGTTCTTTGATTGCACAGAGATTGAAGCGGCTTGCAGTGCAATATTCCTCGAAGATCGGCTAG